>JAADYZ010000019.1 GCA_010092775.1 Chloroflexota bacterium | reverse complement strand
TGATGGGTCTGGGGTGGGTGTCGGCGGCGCATCGACGCCTTCTGGGCTGGCATCCAACCTGCGGGTGAACATCAGTTGGCGGCCATCTTCAGATAGAGCATAGACGCGCCCGTCGAGGCCGCCGTCAAGTGTGAGCGGGCGGCGATTGGCGCTGTTCTGGCGGATCACCCAGGCATTGCCACCGGAAATATAGGAGACGGTCCCGTTCACGGTAACCGTTGCCAATTGGCTCTGGCTGCCCACCATGACGACTTCATCTTGCGGTGGTTCGATGACCACCGTTCTCACTACGCTGCGGCCAACTTCGAGGCCGTTCTCGTAGCTGATGCGATAGGTCACCTCGGCCAGACCATTGACCCCCGCTTGCAGCAGACGTGTCTCGCCAGGGGCCAGGCTGTCATTGGGGACGGTGCGCCGCTCAAAGGCGATGGACTCCTGGATGACCTCTGTCTCTTCGACAATGCGCACAATGGTGATCGTCATGTTGTCACGCACGCGAGTAAATTCGGGCGGATTAACTTGATCAGGCGGGACGACGGTAAGTTCCATCTGGCGCAGCACATCACCGACCGTCAGGTCGTTGCTCACGACCAGCACTTGGGCGCTGCCATCGACATCAAGCGTAATGTTAACGGTGTTGTCAGGTGTGGGGGTCTCTGGTGCGCAGGCCGTCAGGACGAGCAGCGCGGCCAAGACTGACCATGAAAAGAGCTTCAGGCGGATCATGGCGCGAACTGTACCATGAGCCTATGCGGGCGACAAGCGCGATTTCGGCGCAGCGATGCCGGATGTCATGGCGATGCGGGGATGTTCGTCACTGTGCGCTGCCAATAAAACAGAAGAAAATTGTTGCAATACGCAAGGAAAACGGACCATGCCTATGAATCAAAATAGAACAACCTCAGTGTTTTGGCTTATGCTGAGCCTTCCACTTGTGGCAGCCTTGATACTGTTTGCGCAGCCCGCCGCTGCACAATCGAGCCTGACGCTGGAATCCGTTGTGGTGCGCATTTGGCCTGAATTTGACCAACCCAACGCATTGGTTTTCCTGATGGGGCAGGTTGCTGATGAGATCAGCGAACCGGTTGAATTGCAGTTCACATTGCCAGACAGTGCCACTCTGCACGCCGTCGCCTATCAGGACCCGGCAACCGGCCAACTGCTCCAGGCCGACAGCCGCTTTGAGAATGGCACTGTCACACTCACGACCCCGACTGGCCATTTTCATATTGAGTTTTATGACGCAGCGCTCGCGATTGATGGCGCCTCGCGCAGTTATCGGCTGGATTGGTCCTCACCGTACCCGGTTGAAACCTTGGTCTATCAGATGCAGCAGCCGCCGACTAGCAGCGTCTTTAGCAGTGAACCGGCTGCCCAGACGACCCTGCAAGATGAATTTGGGCTGAACATGGCAGTCTGGTCAGTGGAGGAAGTAGCGGCTGGCGAGATGCTCGGCATCAGCTTGAGCTACAGCAAATCGGACAGCAATCTGACTGCTGACGTGCTTGCCCCCCCTGGTGGAGCCGGGGCTCCCAACTCCGCTGGCGCGCCGAGCGGAGCCGCTCAACCGGCTGGCCCGGCTCCCGCTCAAGCGGCGGCAGGCGGCATGAGCCCGCTGGCGGTGATCGTACTGGTGGTTGGTGTGAGTGCCTTTGTCGGTGTGGCCGTCTATCTCCTCTCAACCGGCAGAATCAAAATTGTGAATGATAGCGAGCCAAGTCAGCCACCCTCACGAAAAGGTCAGAGCAAAACGGCCGCTAACCCACGTTTCTGCACCAAGTGCGGTGCTTCCTTACGAACTGACGACAAATTCTGTCGGGAATGTGGCCAGCCCGTTGGCCGCAACACCGCCAGAGCCTAGCCTGAGGAGATCTCTTTATGGCATCCATTGCGGCACAGCCGCCCATTCAATCCGATAGTTCAGCCGGACCCAACCAGCCCGTTCGATCAAGCAATTTGTTTAGCAGTCCGCTTACCCTGCGTTTGCTGACCTACTTCACGGTTCTCATGCTTGGCGCGGCAGCCTACATGGCTTTTATCTACGCTCCGCTGGAGCGTTCTATGGGCGCGGTTCAGCGCATCTTCTATTTTCATGTGGGCGCGGCCTGGGCTGGCGCTCTCTCATTTTTGATCACTGCGCTAGCAGGCGTCGTCTATCTGGCCACTAAGAACCGCAAATGGGATACGGTCGCTGAAAGTTCAGTGGAAGTTGGCCTGGCGCTGCTGACCATGACGCTGCTCAGCGGTCCGGTTTGGGCGGCCTCAGCCTGGGGGCAGGCCTGGACCCTCGACCCGAAATTGAACTCGGCTGCGGTGATGTGGCTATCCTACGCGGCCTACCTCATGCTGCGCCAGGGCATTGAAGATCCGGTAAAGCGGGCGCGTTTCGGCGCCGTTTACGGGCTAATTGCCTTCTCCAGCGTCATCATGACCTACTTCGGCGTACGCTTTATTGATACCGCCATCCATCCGAACGTGATGGGGCCAAGTGCCTCAACGGGCAGCGGCGACTTCGGCATGGCCCCGCGCATGCTGCAAGCCATGATCTTCAGCTTCATCACCTTTAGCTTCGTGTTGGCGACGTTATTGTGGCACCGTATCCGCTTGGGTCTGTTCAAGCAGCACGTCGAGCAAGTCAAGATCGCTAAGTTCTCCCAGGAGGCCTTCTAATGCTTACTGAAATGATTCAGCAGTTCACCACACCCAACACCGTGCCGGATATGCTCCTGGGCTATGCCTTCATCTTCGGGACCGGATTGTTCTACATCGCCAGTTTGATGATGCGTCGTCGCAGCCTTCAGCGCGATCTGGTTGTGCTAGAGCAGATCGACGACGAATAAACCCCTAACGCTATGAATCAAAAAGAGGCCTGACACATGCAAGTCGGGCCTCTTTGATTTTCGCTGCTTCAATCGGCCTTGACGGGGGTAATCATGCCTTCGAGAATGCGCTCAAGTGCGATGGTGTGGCTGCTGTAGCCACGCTGCTTGAAGAAATCGGAGTCGGAGTCCCAGACACCGTCGGTGTATGTCACGGTGTGATTGTTGTTGTCGCCTCGGAAGCTGGCTTTGAAAGCCGTGAAATCGATGCGCTCACGCTCTTCGGTGTATTGCTTGGCTTTCTGTAATTCACTGGCCAGCGAGTGATCGGTCGGTCCGGCTTGGCGGTCAATTGGGGTGACCATGTTCTCTAAGATGCTCTCAATGGCGAGGGTGTGGGCGCTCCAACCGTAGTGTTGGAAGAAGCTGGCTTCGCAGTTCCAGGTGCCGTTATCATACGTGACAGTGTGATCGTGGTTGTCGCCAGAGAAGATTACGGTGAAAGTCTGGAAAGTGATGCGCTCAGGCTCCTCGGCATAGAGCTTGGCCTTATGGAGCTTACTCGCAAGTGAACTGTCCATCGGTCGGTCCTCCTATTTGTTGGGGTGATGTGAGACCATCGTATTTAAACGCAGCACGCAGGCACTTTCGGCCTGCGCAGTTAAAAACTTGTTGGGGTTGGGTATAGGCCTAAAGGCTCTGTCACAATCATGCAATCAGTATAGGCTACTCTTAAGGTCGCGTCAACCGCTACTTGTGTGATTTTTATCCTGTTTTCAGGTTATAGTTGGCGGGTTCCTGACGATAGACAGTCCGACGGATTTATGCAGCAGCGCATCCCATCCCAAGTTCCTGACTTGATCCAAACCCATCCGGCCGCAGTGCTGGTCTGTGTCGTGTTTGCCTTGCTGGCAACCCTTTTTAATCTGACCGGCCCAGTCTTCGAGGCGCCCGATGAGCATCTGCACTATGATTTCATCCGCGTACTGCAAATCGAGCGCCGATTGCCGGTCGTCGATTTAGCAGGTCCCTTCACGGAGTATCACCAACCACCGCTCTATTATGCCCTGGCCGGGCTGGTGACTGCGCCTCTGCCGCACCCAGAGATTGAACCGTACATTGAGGTCAATCCCTTCTGGGCCTACCGCTTAGATCAGTTCGGAGTGGACAATAAGAATCAATTCCTACATGATCCGAGTCGCAGCATCAGCAACGATCTGGGTTTGCTAGCGATCCACCTGACGCGCGGCTTATCGACGGTCTTTGGCCTACTCACCTTGATTTTGGTTTATGCTCTCGCGCTGGCGTTCCTACCCAAACAGGCCGCTGTCGCTGTGATGGCCCTGGTGGCGTTCATCCCCAATGTGCTGCTGACACATGGCGCGGTGACCAACGATTCGCTGGTGATCTTGATCACAGCGGCCAGCGGCCTCGCGTTGACGCGACTGGTCGCCAGTCCGGAGGCGCCGCCCTGGTGGGTTTGGGCTGGCGTATCAGTGCTCCTGGGTTTGGGCCTGCTCACCAAATTGAGCGCCTGGCCACTGCTGCCGGTGTCGGCGCTTGCCGTGACCCTACTGGCGCTGCGCTTGAAGTCAGGGCGGCTGTTTGTCATCGCTGGGGTGATCCTATTGGGTGGTGTGCTTCTCATCGGCGGATGGTGGATTTGGCGCAATGTCGCCCTATATGGCGACCCAACCGGATTAGCAAGCATGTGGGCCGTTTGGGGCGAGCGCTCCGGATTGAATGTGCTGGCCGAGCTACGTGCCTTTCGGCGCAGCTTCTGGATCAATTTTGGCTATGGCAACGTCCCAGCGCCAGACTGGGTGTATGTCCTGCTCGATCTGTTTGTGATCGGCGGCCTGTTGGGCTTGATCAATAGCGGGCTGCGCGGTTGGCGTGACTTGCCACGCGAGCGGCGCGATCAGATTGTGGTGTTAGCGACCTTGTGCAGGCTGACCTTTGGTGCCCTGCTGTGGTACCTGCTGCGTACCATTGCGGTGACTGGTCGTCAATTGTACCCGGCGCTGCCGCCGCTGGCGCTCGGATTAGTGGTCGGCTGGTTGGTCTGGCTGCCAGCGGATTGGCGGGAGCGCGTTGGCTGGGGCTTTAGCGGCGCAACAGCAGCTTGCGCCCTGGCAGCGTGGGCCTTGATCTTCCTACCAGCGTACCGCCCTGCCCCACATATCGCGACCATCGATACACTGCCCCCAGAGCTTCAACAATCCTTGATTGCGCTCGATTGGCGTTATTCTGATGCGGCCACCCTGGTCGCTGTGGACCTGCCGCCGGGGCCGGTCAATGCGGGTGACACGGTGGACGTCGGGCTGCTGTGGCAGGTCGAAAGCCAAACGGAATCTCCGCATGCAGTCGCGGTCCATCTGATAGATCAACACGGGGAGTTTGTGGGCAAACGCGATACCTATCCAGGCCTGGGAACCTGGCCGACCACCTTCTGGCCGAACAATCAGATCATTATCGATCGCGTCCCGGTGCCGATCAACAGCGATGCGGAAGGCCCCATTCTGCTGCGTGTGGAGGTTGTTCTCTACGATTATTCTAGCGGTGAGCGGCTGACGATCCGTGCACCGGATGGGGCCGAGATTGGCTTTCCGATTGTTGGGCAGATCAAGCTGGCCGATCGCAATAATCAGCTTGGTGATCCGGATTGGCAGACAGAGGGCGTTTTTAGTGGACCTGTGCGTCTTGCGGGGCTTGACATCGCAAGTGAGACCACCTTGCCAGGCGAGTCTCTTGAGCTTGGCCTGCATTGGCAAAGCGCTGGGCCACTCGATCAAGATTATACGATTTTTGTTCACCTGCTCAGTCAAGATGGCACTCTGGTTGCCCAAGCTGATGGACCGCCGCTCGACAATCTCTATCCGACCACTGCCTGGGGTGCCGACGAGTCCTTTGTGGATCGACGCAGTTTGCCGCTGCCGACCGACCTGGCCGCCGGGGATTACTCGCTGGCGATTGGTCTATATGATCCAGTCAGTGGGCAGCGGCTTCTGTTAGATGATGGCAGCGATAGCGTTTGGTTCCGTGATGTCATTCAGATCGATTGAAGGAGCCACCCTACCCCGCTGGCTGACAAACCTGATGGTAGCGTTGATTTTGCTGCTGTCCTTCGGGCTGCGGATTCAGCAGCTTGGCGTGGTGGAATTCAAACGCGACGAAGCTGCCATCTCACGTCTGGCACTTGATCTCGCTCAAGGCGAGGCGCTGCCCTTGCTGGGGATACCAACCTCGCTGGGGATTCCCAATACAGCCATTCCGGTTTACCTGTACGCCCTTCCCTATGCCATCAGCGACAATCCACTGGTCCCAACGATCTTTATCGCGCTGCTTAACATGCTGGCGGTCGCGCTGATCTATCAACTGGGGCGGCGTTACGCTTCCTTGCAAGTGGGCTTGCTAGCCGCGCTGCTCTTCGCTGTGAGCCCCTGGGCAGTGATCTACTCGCGCAAGCTGTGGGCCAATTTCCTGCTGCCACCTTTTGTGGTCGGGGCCGTGCTGACAGGGTTGATGGGCTTCAAGGAGCAACGGCCTTGGGCGTTAGTGGCCCATCCGGTGCTGGCAATGCTAGCGATCCAGATTCATTACAGTGCGGCGATCGTATTGGGGCCGTCTGCGCTGTGCCTGATCTTGTGGCCCGCTGCGCTACGCAAGGGGCATTGGCGCTTTCTGCTGTTGGGCACGGCTTTAGCGACCTTGACGGTAGTCCCATTGGTGCTGGGTTTGATAGGAACAGCCCCACCAACTTTGGTCAGTTTATCATCGTCCACTGATGTTGCTGCCAGCAGCAGTCCGCCTGGATTGGTACTGCGCCATGTTTGGATTCTAGCCACAGGCGGCGAGATTCACTCGCTAGCCGGACCCGATCAGTTCCGCGCTTATCTGGCGGGGCTTCCCCCGCTCTTCCCGCTCTTTAATGTGCTGGGCCTGCTGCTGATCGCTGCTGTGGTATGGATGTTTGTCCGGCTGTTTCGAGGTCAGAGCTGGCGCGAGTCCATCGATGCGGTGTTGCTCTTGTGGCTGCTGCTGCCGATCATCGCCTTGAGCGGACCCTGGATCACGCCCTTCCCGCACTATTTGATTCCCTTGATGCCCGCCAGCCTACTGATGGTGGCAAGGGGCATCGATGCTCTGCTAGAGCGCCTGCCCAGGGCTTGGGGGGTGGCCAGCCTGAGCTTGCTTGGGCTGATTTTGTTGGGGCAGCTTTGGGCCACCAGCCAATTGTTCAGCTTTCTTGATCAACATCCGACGGCAGATGCCTTTGGCGTCCCCTTGCACTATTTGTTGGATGCACGTGAAGCGATCCTATCCGACGATCCACAGGCGGTGATCGTCGTCACCGAAGATGAATCGCTGCGCTTTAGCCAGGAACCGGCTGTGTGGGATGCGCTGCTGAATCCAGTACCAGACCGACGCTATGTCAATGGGGCGCGGACCTGGGTGATCCCTGACGGAGGGGCAGTTCAACTTGTGCTGCTCAGTGAATCGATCACGGGGAGTTTTGGCAGCCACCTGCTAGAGAATACAACATTGGAGACCTACCCTCAGCGTCCTGGTGAACCAGACTATGCTGTGGTTTCATCGTTAGAGCATACTCTGGCGGTTGAAGCCCTGTCCCCTACCCTGTTTGCGAACGGGGCTGTGCTTACCGGGCTGCGATCTGATGCAAGCGGGCTGCTGACCCAGTGGACGCTGAGTGGCCCCATCAACGTCAACTATCAGATTACCGCTCAGGTGTTTGATGAGGATGGCGTGCGCTTAGCACAGGCGGATCGCTTGAGCTGGCCGGGACCCTATTGGCGGGCAGGAGACAGGCTCTATCTGTGGTTTGATCTCGCAATGCCGGATGAGGCGCAGCAGGTCTATTTGAGCTTCTACACTGTCGAGGGTGAGACGCTGCGCAATGTGGACATTCTGGATGTGGCAGGTAATCCCGCCGGGCAGGGTGCTTGGGTTGATCTGCCTTAGTCGAGCCCCATCAGCTCGTAAGTAATACCCAACCAGCGCTCGACCTCCACATAGTCAGCCTGCCACAATGCGATCCGCGCGCGATCTACTGCGGCATAAGCATTGTGCATCTCGTCGCTGCCGTTGTAATTGCTGAACACCAACAAGTAGGCCCGCTCGACCTGTTCTGTGTAGTCGAGAAGGGTGTCGGTGTTGACTTGCAGGTCCGCAAGATCAGCCTCCATGGCCACTTTCCAGTCATTATCCAAGGCGGCCAGACTCAAACCGTTATACAGCCCAGGATAGTCGGCACTGTTGTAGAGTTGGCTCATCGCGGCCAGGCCATAGGTGTCGATCAGATAGCCCGCAAAACAACCGCTACCGAAGTAGTTGAAGCGATCACGGATGTGACCCTCGAACTGCTGCCAGTCTCGTTCGATTACCGCCATTGATGACATCTGCCCGGCGGCATAGACGCCAGCGCAGAGATCACGATAGGGCATGAACCCGTTTTCTTCGAGCACTTGCTGCCCCACCCAGACCGCCAAGCCCTCAGAGATCATCGTGGACGAGGGCGAGCCCCAGGTGTTCCAGGAGACAAGATGGGTCAGTTCGTGCTGCACCAGATAGGCGTTTTCTGCTGGATTGCCGCTGCCGTCGATCAGCAGATAGAGGCGTCGATCCAGTGATCGGCTGAGGCCGCGCAGGTTGGCATTGGGTTCTTCAAACAAGGTGCCTGCGACATACACGTCGAAGCTGCCTTGCAGCTCCACATTCAGCTTAGACTCAACCTGCTCCAGCGAGCTGGCCAGCAGGTCCACCACGCTATCAATGTTGGTTTCGGCATACGTGCGCGGTTGATAGTGTAGGGTGAAGCGTGAATGCTCGAAGCTCAATGGGTAGCTTTCAGCCAGTTCGGTTTCGATTTTGGAGCGGGGCCAATCGCTCTTGAGTGGATAGGGGCCGCCATCATCGAAGAAGTTGAGCACCGTCGGCGCATTGCCCGCATCGGAAGGTGCTTCCGTCACTTGATCGCAGTCTACACAGCCACCCGGAATACGCAGACGCTGCCCAGAGTAGATCGCGTTGGGGTCGGGAAGATTGTTCGCGGCTTGAATAATCTCGGAGGTAACCCGATAGTCTTCGGCGATGGTCACCAGAGTCTCGCCCGCTTGGACGGTATGCCAGACGATGCGAGTGGCTGGGCCCAGGGGGACCAGGATCGTTTGGCCTTCCAAAATGATGGTGTCGAGGGTGAAACTGTTGGCTGCCAACACATCTTGCAGCACGGCGCCGTATTCCTCCGCGATACAGACCAGCGTGTCGCCCGGGACGACCACATGCTGGATGATCTCGATTTCAGTTCCAACCTCCTCCAGAGGCGCATCAGGGAGGTCTGCGACAACCGGCGATGGCGTGGCTGACGGCAAGGGATCAATTGGGGGGA
>JAADYZ010000154.1 GCA_010092775.1 Chloroflexota bacterium | reverse complement strand
GGCAAGCCGCCACCTGGAGCGAAACCTATCAACGTGAAGAGGCCTGGCAGCGCCACCAGGTCATCAATCTGCTGGCTCGCATTCGTCTGGGTGATCAGCAAGCCTAAACTGAGCCGCCCGAAAAGCGCTACACTCTGACCAAGACTCCCCACCAGCGATAGGATTCCCAGCCATGTCTGAACAGCCCAGGGGTGTTTACCCCATTAAAGTCGGCCAGCTTGAGTGCCTGATCATCAGCGATATGCAGCTTCCGGTTGAACCTGGCGCAGACCTGGAGCAAGTCGGGCGCATCTTCTCGACGGTGCCGCTCGAAGATTTGAAACCGGCTGTTGATTGGCAGATGCAACGGGTTGATACAACTAAGCTGTTTTTTAACTGCATGTTGATCAAAAGCGGTGAGCGCCACATCCTGGTCGATGCGGGCTATGGTCCTGGTGTGCGCGATGACCTGGGTCTGCTGCTGCCGCGCCTGGCTGAGCAGGGCATCGCAGCAGAGCAGATTGATACGCTCGTCCTGACGCATGGTCACGGCGATCATTTTCTGGGGCTGGCCAACGACGATGGCGACCTGACCTTCCCCAAGGCCAGGCACATCATGTGGAAAAGTGAGTGGGAGCATTGGACCGCGAAATCCACGCTGGCGGAGATGGCGGACGATCGCGCAGACCGGATTGTGAAGCGCCTCCTGCCGATTCAGAGCAAGCTTACGCTGGTCGACGAGGAGACTGAGATTGCCCCCGGCGTCACGGTGATGTCGCTGCCTGGGCACACACCCGGCCACATTGGCTTGATGCTCGAATCTGAGGGTGAGCGGCTGCTCAATCTACTCGACTCAGTGCATTACATCTTGCAGTTGCAGCACCTCGATTGGCCGCCCCTGATGGACTCGCTGCCCGAACAAGCATCGGCGACACGCAAGATGATTCTTCAACGCGCCGTCGACGAGGACCTGCTGACCTTGGTCTTCCACTTTCCGTTTCCGGGCTTGGGTAAGTTCGTGGCCGAAGGGGAGGGCTATGGGTGGAAGCCGCTGGCCTAGGTGGTCGATTCCTGCACTCGCCCTGCTAAGCCATCAGCCCACACCTAACGGAATACCTGACTTTTTGCTACAATATGGAACAGATTTTCGCATGTGTTGGTAGCTGTTATTGGTAGCATCAAAAAGCCGCTACGCAGCCCCGCAAGACGGTTGAGGAGAAAGCCGAGATGGACAAAATTCATTTTGTGGAGGCGCCCACCAACTTCTACATGGGCGCACAGATCGACCCCGCCACCGGTAAAACGGTGGAGGATGCAGTCATCTACTACGACTCGCGTGACCTGATGACGCATGGTGTCATCCTGGGTATGACCGGCAGTGGCAAGACCGGCCTGGGTATTACCCTGTTGGAAGAGGCCGTGATGGACAACATCCCGCTGTTGATCATCGACCCCAAAGGCGACATCACTAACATGCTGTTGGCCTTCCCAGAGTTTGAAGGGCAGTACTTCCAGGATTGGATTAGCGAAGACGATGCGCTAGTCCAGGGCGAATCGCTCGAATCGCATGCTGAGGGCGTCGCGCAGAAGTGGAAGAATGGGCTGGCGCAGTGGGGCATCGACAACGAACGCATTCAAGAGTACCGGCGTTCGTCGCGCTTTAGCATCTACACGCCCGGTTCCGAAGCGGGCCTGCCCATCAGCCTGCTGTCATCCTTCGAGGCACCCGAAGAGGGTTTCGAGGGCAACGAAGAGATGCTGCGCGAGCAGATTTCCGGCATCGTGACCGCCATCCTGGGTCTGGTGGGCATCCGTGCCGACCCGCTTGAGGATCGCGAGCACATCTTGATGTCGAACATCTTCGAATATCATTGGCGCAACGACAGCGACCTCTCAATGGAAGAGCTGATCTTGCAAGTGCAGGACCCACCTTTTGAGAAGCTGGGCGTCTTCAGCATTGACGACATCTTCCCACGCAAAGATCGCTTCAAGCTGGCCAAGCGCCTGAACAACATTATCGCCTCGCCCAACTTCCAGAGCTGGCTGCATGGTGAGCCGATTCATATTCCCTCACTGCTCTACACGCCAGAGGGCTACCCACGCACAACGATCTTCTACATCGCCCATCTGAACGAGGCTGAGCGTCAGTTCATGATCACCCTGCTCTTGGAGGGGGTCTACGCGTGGATGCGCAACCTGGAAGGCACCAGCAGCCTACGCGCCCTGGTCTACATCGATGAGGTTTACGGGATGTTCCCGCCGACCGAGAACCCGCCGACCAAGCGCCCCATCATGCGGATGCTCAAACAGGCGCGCGCCTTCGGCGTGGGGATGGTTGTCGCCACGCAGAACCCCAAAGACATCGATTACAAAGGCCTCTCGAACTGCGGCACCTGGTTTATCGGCAAGCTGCAAACGGATCGCGACAAAGAACGCGTACTGGAGGGCCTGAGCAGTGCCGAAGCACACATGGGCCTCTCAACTGAAGATATTGATCGCATCCTGAGCGGTCTGCAAAATCGGCAGTTCTTGTATCACAACATCCACGATGAAGGCACACCAGCCTTGATGCAAACCCGCTGGGCGATGTCCTATCTGCGCGGTCCGCTCACGCGGGATCACATCACGCGCTTGATGGCCAATCAGAGCCAGTGGATGATGCAGCAGCAGATGCAGGACGAGCCACGCGTCAAACAAAAGGAGGCACACCAAGGCAAGCAAGTCGCGGGGCCTGCTCGCATGT
>JAADYZ010000153.1 GCA_010092775.1 Chloroflexota bacterium | reverse complement strand
TCATGCATGCGCTGCGGAACATGGGCGCGCAATCAATCGTTGCCGTCAGCCGCCACCCGCGGTCAAGGGATGTGATCAGCTACGATGATCTCCGTTCAACCACCCTGCAAAAGCAGGGTAGCCTGATCGTCAACTGTACGCCAGTTGGAATGTCGCCTCAGGTTGAAGCGTCGCCCTGGCCTGCCGACCTGCCCTGCCCAGATCAGGTTACCTTGTACGACTTGGTTTACAATCCCCCCGAAACGACATTTATGAGACAGGTGCGAGCGGTGGGAGGCCGGGCTATCAGCGGGCTGGGGATGCTGGTCCGGCAGGGGGCGGCGGCCTTTAAGCTGTGGACGGGTTTAACGCCGCCTCTGGACGTGATGACTGACGCAACCAAACAGCAGTTGATGATGCAGAAGGACTAAATATGCTACGAATGCTCACAGCCGGGGAATCACACGGACCGGAGTTGACCGCTATTCTGGAAGGCATGCCAGCCGGTTTACCATTAACTGAGAATGACTTGCAGGATGACCTCGCTCGACGGCAAAAAGGTTACGGGCGTGGCGGGAGGATGTCTATCGAAAAGGACCGGGCGCGCTTTACCGCGGGGGTGATGGGCAGCCAGACCACCGGTGGCCCGATTGCGCTGACCATCACCAATCGGGACTGGAAGAACTGGCGTGACCGGCAAATTGATCCCTTCACCGTGCCCCGGCCTGGCCACGCCGATTTGACTGGCGCGGTCAAGTACGGCTATCGTGATCTGCGCCTCAGTCTGGAGCGAGCCAGCGCTCGCGAAACCGCAGCGCGGGTGGCTGTTGGAGGGGTATGCCGCCGCCTCTTGGCCGAGTTTGGGATTACGATTGGCAGCTATGTCACCATGATTGGAGGAGAGACAGCCGAATTGGATGTTCCGTCTAGCGATGAAGTGTATCAAGCTCGGTTTGCCTCCGCAGAATTGAGCGAGGTGCGCTGCCCCGCCCCGGCGGCCTCCGAACGTATGCGGGCGCGCATCAAACGAGCCTTTCAATCCAAAGATACTCTGGGCGGTGTCTTCGAAGTGGTGATGCTGGGTGTGCCACCCGGGCTGGGCAGCCATGTCCATTTTGATCGCAAGCTGGATGGTATCCTACTAGGGGCGCTGGGCAGCATTCCATCCATCAAAGGTGTGGAAATCGGCCCGGCATTCGAAAACGCTGCTCGGCAGGGCACTGAAGTACATGATGCCATTCACCGTGATGAGCAAGGCAGGCTGTACCGGGCCACGAACCGGGCGGGCGGACTGGAAGGTGGCATCACCACCGGAGAGCCAATCATCATCCGGGCGGCGATGAAGCCGATCAGCACGACCATCAACCCCATTCAAAGCGTTGACCTGGCGACCGGAGAGCCTGCGCAGACTGTCTACGAGCGCTCTGATCACTGCGCGGTGCCACGTGCTGCCGTCGTCGGCGAAGCCCTGGCTGCCTTTGTGCTGGCGGATGCACTGCTGATTAAACTGGGGGGTGACAGCCTTGCTGAGCTAAAAGCGCGTTTTGCTGACCTGAGACGTAGCCACATTGCGGACCTGCCAATGGACAATCAGCCCTGGACGTTCGGGTTCCAAGATGAAAACTAACATCGTGTTGGCGGGATTCATGGGCACCGGGAAAACAACTGTCGGGGAACGACTCGCGACGCAGCTCGGATTGCGCTTTGTGGATACTGACCACGAGATCGTTAGAGCGGCAGGATGCAGCATCGCCGACTTGTTTGCGCAGCAAGGTGAAGCTGCCTTTCGCAGCCTGGAGGCGGAAATATGTCAGCGCTTCGCAAGGCGGGCCGGGCAGGTGGTCGCGACCGGAGGTGGCGCGCTGCTCAACACTAATACCAAACAAGCATTTATGGCAACCGGTTTGGTGGTGTGCCTACTGGCAGACATTGATACGATCCTGGCACGGGTGGGTCATGATCCGGATCGCCCCCTTTTTGGCGATCGAGACAAGCTCACTGCGCTGATGGCCGCGCGGCGTGCGCACTATGCATCACTGTCTAATCCGGTGGAGACAGCAGGACGAAGCCCTCAAGAAGTCACTGAGGAGATTATCCGGATATGGCAGCAGCGTTAAGTGTAACCGGGGCAGGCGGCATTACCTACCCGGTGATGGTTGGGCAAGGCCTCCTGATAGATGCATTGGAAAGCGTCATCGATGCACAGCAACCATCTGATGTTGCCATCATCACCAATGAGACGGTTGCCCCCCTGTACGGCGAGGAGTTGGCCGCGGCAATCGGTGCATATCCAATCGGCATCCCCGATGGCGAACAGTTCAAGACCCTGGAGACGGTGCGCACGATCTATGACACGCTGCTCGCGCAGCAGGCCAGCCGGTCAACGCTGGTGGTGGCGCTGGGGGGCGGTGTGGTCGGTGATGTAGCAGGTTTTGTCGCGGCGAGCTTCATGCGGGGTGTGCCCTTTGTGCAGGCTCCCACGACGCTGCTGGCGATGGTAGATGCCAGCCTCGGTGGCAAAGTGGGCGTTGACCTGCCCCAAGGAAAGAACCTGGTGGGTGCCTTTAAGGACCCGCTCGCTGTAATCGCTGATACGAGAACGCTGAATACCCTGCCGCCAGTTGAAATCCGCACTGGTTTGTCAGAGGTAATCAAACATGGTCTGATCGCCGACCCCGGCCTGTTGGAGGCCCTTGTGCCTGATGATCGGAAAACAATGCGCTATGACGATCCGGCGCGACTGGAGTCTCTCGTCCGCCGTGCGATGCAGGTCAAAATCGACATTGTTGAGGCCGACCGGCTTGAAAAGGGACAACGAGCCTACTTGAACCTGGGTCACACCTTTGCACATGCGCTGGAACTGGTCACTCAGTTTCGGATCACACACGGACAAGCGGTCGCGATTGGGTTGGTCGCAGCAGCTAAGCTGTCAGAGAAGCTGAGCCTGTCCCCCCCCGGTCTACCCCAATTTGTAGAGGCGACCGTCAATCGCATCTATCCGGCAGATGTACCCCTCCGCGCGCATATCCCGCAGGTCAACGCGAGTGCTATATGGGAAGCGATGAAACACGATAAGAAGTGGGTAAAAGGCATACCTCGATTTGTGCTGCTGAAAGACTTGGGCGAACCGCTGGTCGTAGAGGATGTCCCCCGCAATCTGGTGATCGAGGTGTTAAAGGACCTGAGACTACGAGAGGAGTAAACGGATGAATATCATGGTTCTGCACGGGCCGAACTTGAACCTGTTAGGCCGCCGCGAGCCGGATATATACGGGGCCACGACATTGGACGAAGTCAACACAAAGCTAATGGAGTATGGGGCCCAGCACAGGCTTAGCTGCCGTTTTCTACAAAGCAACCATGAAGGGGCCTTAATCGATGCGCTGCACGACGTCGTGGATTGGGCCCAGGGTGTGATCATCAATCCTGGAGGATACACCCATACCAGCGTGGCCCTGCGAGACGCCATCGCTGCGGTTGCCATCCCGACTATCGAAGTGCATATCTCCAATGTTGCGGCCCGGGAACCCTTCCGGCAGCACTCGTTGTTGGCCCCGGTCTGTGTGGGTACGATCAGCGGGATGGGCTGGCAGGGCTACTTGCTAGCGTTGCACTGGTTTGTTCTACAGTAGGTCACGCTTAGCTGATGACTCGGCTGTCTTAATGCGCCATGGATTAGCGTAAATGCGCAGGCTGTTGTGTCGCATGTAGCCAACCAGGCAAATATTCCAGGCTTTGGCCAACCGGATCGACATACTTGTTGGAGAGGTTCGACTCGCGACAATCGCGACACCCATGCGCCGGGCCTTGCTAAGCATCTCTGAGCTGACCCGACCACTGGTGAGCAGGATATGCCCGCTTGTGCTAATTCCCTTCAGCATGGCTTGGCCGACGATGCGGTCCACCGCGTTGTGCCGTCCGATGTCCTCTGCGCTCAGCAACATGCGATGTGCATCAGTGAGGACCGCAGTATGAATACCACGCACCTCGCGATACAGATCAGAAGCTGCATGAAGATCGCGCATGCGGGCGAAAAGCGTCTCAGGCGATACGCGCAAGTCTGAGTTAACTGGTGGATAGGATTCACTCAGAATCTGGAAAGCAACCCCTCCACCACAGCCTGACGCCAGAATCTCCCGGTGTGGGCGTGTGAAATCAGGGCGCGTCAACATAACATCCACCAGACTTTGGATGAGATTGGTCTGCACATGCCCCACCTCCTCATACGAATCGATGACACCTTCACCGAACAAAAAACCAAGGGCGAGGGGGACAGGGTCAATTGGGCTGCACATGAGGTGTGTCAGCTCTTGACCATTGACGAAGATGGCCAACATGGTTTCACTAACAACACCACCCTCGACATGTTTGATACCACTGCTGTCAAGGATGGTATAGTGTGAAATGCTTGCGCCTGAGTTGAGTGAATCAGTCACGTTTTCTCTCAAAGAGAGTGCTTTGGTAGAGTCTCACCTCTATGACTTCTCGACCTTCACCGCCGTGACCTTGTACTCCGGAATTTTGGCAACTGGGTCGAGGGTATGATCTTGCGTGAGCATGTTGGCCGAGGCTTCACGCCAGTGGAAGGCCAAAAACACTGTTCCGGGAGCTACGCTCTCACTATGCCGGACCCGCGTGCGCACGCTGCCCCGGCGACTTGAGATCAGCACGGTGGTGTCGTCAGCCAAGTCGAGAGCTTCGGCGTCCTGCACATTGACCTCAACAAAACTGCTCGGCTCCACCCAAGAGAGTGGTTCGCTACGGCGGGTCATTGTACCCGTGTGGTAGTGATATAGCACGCGGCCTGTCGTGAGGATGAAGGGGTATTCCTCATTGGCTTCCTCTGCTGGGTCTTTAGCGCTGATCGCGTTGAGTTTTCCCAACCCACGCGCGAAGCTCCCAACGTGTAGATACGGTGTGCCAGGATGCTCGGTATCGGGGCATGGCCATTGCAATCCACCTCGCCCCAGCCGGTTCGACGTGATCCCCCGGTAGATTGCTGTGGTCGCAGCGATTTCATCCATAACCGCTGCTGCGTCTGGATAACGCCACTGCTCCACTTTACGTTCGATTCCCATTTGAGCATCGAAGCGCGCGGCCAGTTCGCCAGTAATCTGCCAGTCCGGCCATACGATGCCTGGCGCAGGAATCACCGGGTTGATAAGCTGCACACGGCGCTCGGTGTTGGTGAAGGTGCCATCCTTTTCCATGAAGGACGCGGCTGGCAGCACTACGTGCGCCAGCATAGCTGTCTCGCTCATGAAGATATCCTGCACAATCAGCAGGTCGAGTCCGCGCAGCGCCTGCTCGACGTGGGTGGTGTTAGGATCGGACATCATTGGATTCTCGCCCATGACATATACGGCTTTGACCTTGCCTTCTGATGCCGCATGCATCGCCTCGACGATCGTCAGCCCGACCTCACCTGGCAGGTCATCCATACCCCAAGCCGTCGCCAGTAGATGACGCTTCTCACCATCAGTCACCCTTTGGTAGCCGGGTAACACGTTGACCAGGCAGCCCATATCGCAGGCGCCCTGCACGTTCGATTGGCCACGCAGCGGGTTAACCCCCGTCGAGGGCTTGCCGATATGGCCGTTAAGCATTGCCATATTAGCCAGTGTCATCACCATATCGGTGCCGTTGCTGCGCTGAGTGATGCCCATCGCGTATAAGATCGAACTGTGCCCACGCTCCTCGTCATAGATGGACTCGCCACTGAACCGCTCACCGAGCGCATAGAGTCGCGCCGCCAATTCGATCTGTTCAGCAGGAACGCCAGACATCAGAGCGGCGTGTTGGGGTGTATATTCTTCGACGACTGCGTGAAATTCATCGAAGCCTTCCGTGCGCTCAGCCACGAAGGTTTCGTCGTACCACTCCTCGCGGAGCATCACATGCATCATCGCCAGGAAAACATAAATATCGCTGCCTGGTTTAGCCTGCAAGAACAGCGTAGCGTGATCAACCAAAGGCACCCGCCGAGGGTCGAGGATGATCACGTTGGCGCCGCGCTTCGCAGCTCGAATCACTTCATAGCTGATCACTGGGTGGGATTCTGCCGTATTTGAGCCAGTGATGAAGATACAATCAGCATCGCGAATCTCGCGGATCGAGTTTGTCATTGCCCCACTCCCGAAGGCCTGCACGAGGCCTGCAACAGTTGAGCTGTGTCAAAGACGGGCGCAGTGATCTATGTTGTTTGTGCCGATGCCAGCCCTCATGAACTTCTGGAATAGATAGTTCTCTTCATTCGTGCAACGCGCTGATGAAAGGCCCATCACGGCATTTGGACCGGCCTCATTGACGGCAGCGGCCAATCCGCGCGCCGCGTAGTCGAGTGCGGTATCCCAATCGACTTCTACGAAATAATCGGCGACCTTCGGATCTTCGACTGCCAGCGGCGACGTGGTGGGTATCTCCCAGGGTTCATCGGATAGGCCCAGTTCATGAGCTACATCACGCCGCAGCAACGGCGCAGTGAGGCGCTGATCGCTGAGCGCGAAATCCCAACCATAGCGACCCTTCACGCAGAGGAATTCGCCATTGACTGGTGCACTGGGTACGGATTGAACGTAAAGGATCTCACCGTCCTTCATCGCAAATTCGAGTTCGCAGCCGACGCCGCAGTAGCCACATATTGTCTGCACTCGATCGAGTTCCCACTCGCGGCCTTTGCCCATCCGGCTGACAGGCATCAGCGCGGCAGTGGGGCAAACCTGCACACAAGTTCCACAGAAGACACAGGTTGAGTCT
>JAADYZ010000152.1 GCA_010092775.1 Chloroflexota bacterium | reverse complement strand
AGATGTGTATAAGAGACAGATCTAGATGCGAGCGATCAGCACTTGTTCGATATGACCGGAGGCGGCAGCATGCTGATCACACCGCTGACGGTGCAGGGTCGCGTCATTGGGGTGGCGCAAGTGCTTGACGTCAATCCGGAGCGGCAGTTCACCTCACGCGGGATGGGGTTGGCCAATGCCCTTGGAAACCAAGCTGCTGTAGCCATCGAAAATGGGACGCTGGTCAACGATTTGCAGCAAAGCTTGCGTCAGCACAAATCGATGGAGGGGCATCTGGTGTATGCAGCGCGGCTCTCTGCGATGGGTGAAATGGCCGCCGTAGTCGCTCATCAGATTAACAACCCCTTAACGACGATCCTGGGCGACGCGCAAATGCTGGTGCAAGACATCCCTGAAGAGGACCCGTCACATGTATCGGCGCAGGCCATCTTAAGGGCGGGCAAACGCGCTCAACAGGTCGTCTCGCGGATTCTCAATATGTATCGGCGAGACGATGAAATCCAGGAGATTGATGTCAACCAGTCGATTCAGGAAGCGATCATGCTGGTGAAGAACCAGCTTCGAGCGAAAAGCATCGATCTGGAGCTAGACCTCGCGCCGAAGCTGCCATCAGTTTCAGGGATCAAAGGCCAGCTTGAAGATGTGTGGATCAATATTCTGATCAACGCCTATGACGCCATCACAATGGGCAATCAGCGTGATGGAACGATCCGGCTTGACAGCAGACTGATTGATGACGACACGATGATTGAGGTTAACATCTCTGACAATGGTCCAGGGGTTGATGTGGCGCTGCTGACCCACGTTTTCGATCCCTTCTTCACCACGAAGCCCCCCGGTAAAGGCACCGGTCTGGGCCTTTACATTTGTCGGCAGATTATCGATAATCACAATGGGGACATGAGCATCCAAAGCATTCCCGGTGCTGCAACAACGGTGACGGTTCACCTGCCCATTGCGCGTCCCCCAGGCAACGAGGAGAAGTCTGCATGGCGTATATCTTAATCGTTGATGACGACGTCGAAGTCCTCGGCACTGTGTGGCGTGCGCTGCAACGCGAAGGCCACGAAGTCGTGCTGGCCGACTCGGTCGAGCAAGCCCGCGAACGCATCAATCGGCACCGCCCCGACCTGATTGTGCTCGATATCATCATGTCGCAGGAGGACGGTTTGACCTTCTGCCGAGAGCTGCGGGCCAGCAACGATTATGCTGACATTCCAATATTGTTTCTGACTGCAAAGAATTCCGACGATGAAATCGTAGAAGGGTTAGATGCTGGGGGCGATGACTACCTGACCAAGCCCTTCGAACTCACGGTGTTAAATGCACGGGTTCGGGCGCTTCTACGACGGATGCCACCCCAAAATGGCCAGTCGCAGTCGCTTAAAGTGGGCGACCTGATGCTCGATCCAAATACCTTCCAGGTCTCCACGCCCTATTTGCAGGATATTCAGTTGACGACGACGGAATATCGTCTACTACATTTCCTGATGACCACCCCTAATCGCGCGCACGGCGTCCACGATCTCCTCGATGCGGTGTGGAACTATCCAAACGGGACAGGTGACCCCGACCTGGTACGAGCGCATATCCGCAATTTGCGCGCCAAAATCGAGCCGAACAGCCGCAGGCCTCAGTATATCCACACGATTCATGGTGTCGGTTACATGGTCAAAAGCTGATGCTCGGTGCTGAACAAGTCTCCCAGGTGCAGATGCAAGTCAGCGTATCCGTGACGATCCGCCTGGCCTGTGAAGCCGATCTCCCTGGTCTGGAATGGGACGAGGAGACACGACAACTCAGGCGGGTATTCCAAGCGACCTATGAGGATATGCTGGCAGGCAAACGCACGATGTTTGTTGCCGCGGTGAATCAGCAGCCTGTGGGGCGTCTCTTTCTCCAACACACCTCACGTGTGGCCCAATTCGCTGATGGGCACAGCCGTGCCTACCTGTATTCGGTACACGTGATGACACCCTTCCAACGGCGTGGGATCGGCAGTCAGATGATGAAGACCGCTGAGCTGTTTCTCTGCGCGAACCAGTTTCGTTGGGCAACGCTGTGTGTGTCTAAAGACAACCACGATGCGCAGCGCTTGTATGAGCGCTTGGGCTATCGTGTTTTCGATAGCGCGCCAGGACGCTGGCGCTATATTGATCATCGAGGCCGAGTTAGGCATGTCAACGAGCCGAGCTGGGTGATGATCAAACTACTGACGGGAGTGTCCAAACCATGACAAAACAGGTCTCGCGGCGGGACTTTCTGCTGTGGGTGACTGCGACCGCCGGAGGATTAGTCGTGAGTTGTAGCCCAACTCGCAGCCCGTCTGCGGACGCGGTACCGACCCTGGTGGACGCATCCCAGCTACCCACCGCCGCACCAACGGCGGCTGCAACGCCGGGCCAATTTGCAGCGCCGGACCCAAACCAGAGTGGGTTGATCGTCGATGAGACGATCATCCTGACCCCGATCAATGAATTCTACGTGATGACCTACAGCTCCACTACGCCAGAGCCCAACATCGATGAGTGGACGCTGACCATTGATGGACTGGTCGACAATCCGCTGGCGTTGAGTTTCAACGACATTCGCAACCTGCAACGCGTGACGGACATCCGCACCTTAGAATGCATCAGCAATCCGGCGGGAGGAAACCTGGTGGGCAACGCCCGCTGGACGGGCACGCCGCTGCTGCCTCTCTTGGAGGCCGTCGGCATCCAAGGTGATGCGATTCGCGCCAAGTTCACCGCTGCAGACGACTACAGCACCGCCGTTGACCTGGAATGGATCTTACAGCCAGACACCTTGCTGGTTTACGAAATGAACGACCAGCCGCTTGCTGCCGATCACGGCTATCCGGTGCGGATTATGATGCCCGGTTTGTACGGCCAGAAGATGCCGAAGTGGCTCACGCGGATCGAGTTTGTCGATGAAGTCTATCTCGGCTACTGGGAGGAAGGCGGCTGGGATGATCGCGCGGAGGTGAAGACCACCTCACAAATCGCGCTGCCTAAGAATCTGAGCGTGATCGAAGGGAGTGTATTCATCCAGGGATGGGCCTACGCAGGTCGGCGGCGCATCGAGATGGTTGAGCTGCGCATTGACAACGGCGAGTGGCGTCCCTGTGAGTTGAGTTACGGTCCCTCCGATCTGTGCTGGACGCAATGGTGGCTCGAATGGACACCGATCCGCACCGGAAGTGTGCCGCTTGCAGTACGAGCCACCGACGAGACGAACTTCACCCAGACCGTTGAGACCAGCTCAATCGGTGAACTTGACGATCCCTTCCCGAACGGATCGGATCGGATCCACGCTATTGCTCTAGTTGTTAGCGAAGCTCCTGATGGAAGTTGAGCCAACTGAACGTTTAGAAGGGTCGCATTCGCGACTGCGTTGGTTGCGGTGGGCAGCCGGAATAGCTCTCGCTGTGCTGGCGTTGGGCTTTGTCGGTGGGGCCGGAGCCTCCCGCCTGGAAGAAAATGATCGCTTTTGCGCGTCTTGCCACATGGTACCGGAGCGTACTTACTTCAATCGGGCGCAATTCGCGTTGGCCGGGATCGATCCGGTCGAGGACCTGTCCAGCGCGCACTACCTGGCTGATCCGGAGGACCTTCCGGCGGGCGTCCCAATGCGCTGCATCGACTGCCATCGCGGTGATGATTCGCTGCTGCACCGCACTGAGGCCCTGCTCCTTGGCGCGGAAGACACGGTGATCTACCTTTTTGGCGATCCGGACCAGAGCATTGAGAAGACCGAATTGAACGTGCCGCACCTCGCCAACGATAGTTGCGTGATGTGCCACAGTGCCGCCCTGCTCGAAGTCGGCTTCCCCAACCACTTCCATAATATGCTGCCAGTCGCGGCTGACGTGTGGCAAGACGGCGGCGAACTCACTCTGCCTCAGACTAATCCTGAGTTGTACGAGGATGCGCTGGAAGAGGGTCTAGAGCCAATCGAAGACAGTGACCTGCTGTGCATGGACTGCCACCAGACGCACGTCAGTAAGCCGGGTGCGGAGCTGACGGGCTTCCTTGACCTGGATAACGTGGCCTATCCAGCTTGCGAGACCTGCCATACCGCAGCCCTCGGCGCACCGCTGGGCATTGCTCCCTAGCGATCAATTTGGTTGTCGATTTGCTCAGGGTGAAGGCGCTCGGCACAGAACGCGGCAAGCAGCATCACATCGGATACATCGGATGTCAGTTGCGGATGGAGCTTTGTGTCGCTTGCATGCACGCTAACCAGCCGCTCTTCAAACTTGATCGAGCGCATGGATGCCCATTCAAAGTGCTCATCGTGCAGTGCCAGACCCGCATTTGACAGCCGAAACGGGCCGAAGTCCAGCACCTCTCCCTGAGCCACCCGGAGCCTTGCGGCTGCCAATTGGTGTTGTGCGTGAAGCTTGGCAACACGCAACCGCAGATCTGCGATGCCGGGCAGCTTGTCGGTCAATATGATTTCCTGGCCGTCGCTAGTGTGGATCACCAGTTGTCGAAGGGCGGCACCCATCCGCAAGGGGACCGTCTTCAGCCAAAGGTGCTCAATCTCATCCCAGGTGAGCACGTGATTTTCACCGGGGGCACGCTGAACCTCGATGCCGTTCTGGAACAAGCCCACCCCGATCACCGCGTCACGCAGATGATTGAGCAGAATTGCAGCAACCGAGAGGATTAACACGATGTGGGTGCCGATCAATATGGCAAGCCAGGGAGGCTGCACTCCTTCCAGCAGGGCTAGCGCGATGATCAGACCACTGATCCCCAGGACGGCCAGCACCGCGGCCCAGATAGAGCGCCATAGGCTGCGGGCTGGATAGTGTTGAACCGGCAGGCCGAGCGGTTTACTCATCGCTGTCGGCACAGGCTCCAGTTTCATCAAAGGTCCAGCTCGATACATTCCAGGTGATCGGATCAACCGGGCCTGGCTCAAGCCCACACAGAACCGAAGTCGCGATGACAGATTGGGGCCGGGCAAACAGCGGTAGGATCGGTAAGCCCTGGGTGACAGCCACCTGGTGAGCGGCGTAGAATGGCTGGCGCCTGTCTGGATCAAGCGCAAGATTGGCCCTGTCTCTTATACACATCT
>JAADYZ010000151.1 GCA_010092775.1 Chloroflexota bacterium | reverse complement strand
GCTGGAAGGTGTCCAGCGTTTTGCCGGTCAGGTTCTCGTTTGCCACAGGGGTTCTCCCGCTGATTAGGGTTGCGGCTGCCAGGCAGGGGACCGGTCATCCCCGTCGTCCTGGGTCAGTTGTTGCAGCACACCCGTCAGAATGTCAAAGACGTACAGATCGAAGCCGCTGCCGTTGCGGTCTGAGGCAAAGGCAATTTCGCTGCCACTGCCAGACCAGGCCGGGTCCTCGTCGCTGCCCACGGTTTGCAGCAGTTGGGCGCGCGCACCTTCACCCTGATTAACGTCAACCAGGAAGAGCGCGTTATCCCCAAGGAGCAGTTGGTGGCTGGACACATAAACCAGGGTAAAGCCCTGCGGCGACCACTCCGGCCAGCGATCCTGATCGCTGTTGTTCGTCAATTGGAGCGGCGCGCCACCCGCCCGCTCTAGAATATAAACGTTACTTTGTCCGTCGCTCTCTTCTGTATGATAACTGATACGCTGGCTGTCTGGCGACCAGCGGGGCTTGAAATCGTCCAGGCTGTTGTTGGTCAGTTGGGTGAGTTCGCTGCCATCGCTGCGCATGAGGTAGATTTCGTAGTCAGAGCCATCTCGATCCGAAGCAAAGGCGATCCATTGACCATCTGGCGACCAATCAGGGTCGATGTTCTGGCCTGCGTCGCTGGTCAACTGATCGATCACCTGACCATCGACCCGCAGTAAAGCGATGTCACGGGTGGTGGCGCTGGTCTGCGCGGAATAGACGATGCGATCCCCATCCGGTGCCCAGGAGGGCGAAAGATCGTCGCGCTCGTTGGACGTGAGTTGGCGCAGATTACTGCCATCAATGTCGATCAAGTACAGATCGAAGTTGCCCGTTCGATCCGAGACGAAAGCCAGGCGATCCCCGCCAGAGGGGGGCGGCAGCAGGGCGCCACTGTCTGGCCCCAGCGTGGCCGTCGGATTGCCGCTCGGTGTGAGGGCACGGGTGGGCAGCGGCGTCAGGATCGAAAGCAAGCTGCTGGGTTCCCCATCTGTAAGCAGAAATACCAGAACAACGAACAATCCCAATACCCCACCAACCCCACCGATGGCCAAGGCACATCCCAGTACCCTGCCGCGCCGACGTGGCGCCTGCCTCGGGTAGCTGCTGTCATACCCGGGCTGGCCAGCGGGTGGATAGGCCGCCGACTGTCCTGGCTGGGGATAGTATTGCTGCGCGGGTTGGGGTGGCGTCCGGGCGGGTGGGCCAGTCGGAGAGGCGGCTGCGCCTTGTCGATTGGCTGGTGCTGCGGGCTGCTGAGAGGCGGCGCGTGCCTCATCCAGGGTTGACTTGGGCAGCACCTTCTCCAGCGCAATCGGCGAGGGCGAGGTTGCCTGGGCCGCCCGTTCCAGTTCGTGGGCGAAGCGGCGACCCGTCGGGAAGCGCTCCTCAGCGTTCTTGGCCAGCCCGCGCCGCAGCACCTCATCTAGGGTCGGGCTCAGATTCGGATCAAAGTCACGGACCGAAGGGATGGGTTCCAGTACGTGGGCCATCAGGATTTTCATCGGATCGTCGTCCCAGTAGGGTGGCTCCCCGCTGAGCATCTCAAACGTAATCGCGGCCAGCGCGTAGAGGTCAACCGAGGGTGTGGTCTCGCCATCTTTCCGGACCATCTCCGGCGCGATGTAGGGCGGCGTGCCAATCACCATCTCGCCGGTCACGTTAAGGGTCTGCTGCATCACCCGAGCGATGCCGAAATCGGCCAGGAAGGCATTGCCTGAGGTATCGAGCAAGATGTTAGACGGCTTCAGATCGCGGTGGATAATGCCGTGATTATGGGCATAGTCGAGCGCTTCACCGATTTGGCTGACGGCCCGCGTCACCACGCTCATTTGTGGCAGGCCAGAGTCGATCAGATCGGCCAGGGTGCCACCTTTCAGATAGCGCATCACAATGTAGGGGATGCCCTGATCCTCGCCCACATCATAGACCGGCAGGATGTTCATGTGTTCCAATTGGGCAATGGTGCGCGCCTCTTGTTGGAAGCGTACCAGGAAGGTGTCATCATGCAGAAATTCGCGCGGCAGCGCCTTAATGGCCACCGTGCGATCCATTGAGGGCTGGTAGGCCAGGTAAACGGTTGACATGCCGCCCTTGCCCAGCACCATGCGGATTTCGTATTGGCCCAGGTATTGTCCGATCAGCGGGTCCGACATGGCAGAAACGCCCCTTCCATAGAATTCTGCAACTGACCCCCGCGATTATAATCAATTTGGCCCGTTCTGTGTAACATCGAATAGGTGAGGTGATGACGGCCTGCCATATGAAGCAGTTGTTGAAGCAACCCTGCGGCTTGAACGGGACGGCCATCGGAGTCTTGTAGGGGCGACCGGCGTGTCGCCCTGTAGCGGAATCAACCCAGCAGGGCTGGGAGGGGAGTAGATCAGGGGCAGGGTTTTCCTGCCCCCGCGCTAAGCTAGGATTGGCAGGCGGCCAGAGCGGCTTTCATCTCGGCTGCCGAGGCGTAACGATCTTCGGGATTGAAGGCGGTGGCTTTCAGAATGACCTGTTCCAGCTCAGCCGAGACTGCCGGGTTGGTCTGGCTGGGCGGATGATAGGCGAAGAGGAAGGGGTCCTTATCGCGTGGGTCACGCAAAGTCAGGACGTGGTGAAGCGTTGCGCCGAGTGCATAGATGTCGGCCAGCGGACTGACGCGCCCTTCGTACTGCTCTGGTGCGGCATAGCCCTGCGTGCCGATGGCGTCATAGCGACCGCTCTCCCAGTCGGTTGGCTTGCTGCGGGTGATCCCCAGGTCAAGCACGCGGAGTCGTCCGTCGGGGCCCGGCAAGACATTGCTGGGCTTCATATCGCGGTAAACCAGATCCTTCTCATGCAGATAGCTTAGGAAGTCACAGAGTTGCATCCCACCGCTGATGACCTCATCGACGGGGAGCGGCTGAGCAGTTAGATTGATGCGTGTTAGCCAGTCCAGCCCGTCGATGTATTCCATCACGATGTAAGGGCGATCCATGTAGGCGCTGAGTCCAAGAAACTTAGGCAGGCTGTCGTGGTGTAAGCTCTGCATCAGATCGGCTTCAGCTTCGAAATAGTCAGCCAGATTGTCCTCAACTTTGGCGTGAAGCATCTTCAGCGCCACCGTTTGTCCTGTGCCAACGTCGGTCGCACGGAACACATCCGAAACACTGCCCGCACCGATGACCGATTCAATGCGATAGTTGTCAACTTGCAACATTTGGTTGTCCTTGGGGTTGAGGTGCTCTCGCAGGGCGGAGCACAGCAGGTCTAGCAAGAGATGTCCCCAGAGCAGCAAGACCCCCCACCAGCCGCGCTGCTGGTAGGTATCCGTCAGCCAGTCCTGGTAAGCCAGGCGCATTTCATCAGCGTAGGCCGCCCGAAACTCAGCCGGATAGACCTGCAAAGCGGCGCTGTAGAGAGCCACCGACCAGGCCATCATGATGCACCCCCATAGGCGCGCTTCTGTTCCGCCACTGTCAACAACTGGGCCATCCGTTTGAGATCAGCATCCAAAACAGAGGCACCAAAGGCTGTCAGGCGATAGTAGCGGCGGCGCTCATCCTCCGCCGGTTGGCCAGCCGGCGGCGAAGTTTCAACGATCAGGCCGGATTTCAGCAGACGCTTGAGGGTGCCGTAAAGCGTTCCCGGCCCCATCGTGATCTGTCCACCCGTGATGCTGCTGACCTCTTGCATGATGCCATAGCCGTGCTTCTCTCCATCCGAAAGAGCCAGTAGGATGTGCAAGACGGCTGGTGTGAGAGGGATGTGGTCATCAAGCTGCTGCGACATAGAGACACCTTTATATCAACTGCGGATATATCCGTTGTAGATATAGTATGCCTAATCAGCGGGCTTGTCAAGGGGGGATGCACCCTTAGCGAGACGCTCACGGGCAAGCTCGGCTGCCTGCTCCATATCTTCGACGATCCTGAAGTTCATGTACAGCTTATACACTTCAGCGAAGCGCACCAGCAGCGGGCTGGCGATAATCACCACCGTGTGAGCATTATTGGGGTGCGCATGGACCGGATGACGCCCCATCTCAGGGACGCGCCCTAAAGGCTGCCGCGGGATCGTCTTCACGTGGCTCAGGTCCAGTATGGACACTATCGGCCCATCGGACTTTTCGAGATAATCCAGCCCAGTGTCCTGGCTCTCGATCATCTCTTCAATCACAAACTGACTCGGATAGACAAAGACGAGGATTGACTGCTCCTCGTCTAGCCAGTGGACATCAACGGCCACACTGCACTCCTCCTGAATTTGGGAGAACGGGGTTGATCGGGCTAAGGACCTTGCGACGACGGATGGATTGGCCTTGCTAGCGCACCGCGATCTGCCGCTTGGCCAGCTCCAATGCGCTATCCCAATCTGATACGATTTCTAGCTTCAAATAGACGGTGCTGAAAATGCTGGCCAGGCGATTGACCAGCCCTTCGTTCATAATCATGATCGTCAAGTCCATGTTGGGATGCCCAATCGATGGATGGCGCGCCATTTGCGGAAAGCTCGATAGCATTTTCTGTGGGACTGTCTTTACACTGCGCATATCGATAATCCAGATGACAGGGTGATCAACTGAATCCATGAACGCGCCGCCGACCTCGAACACGCCCATCATCTCTGGGATGGTGAAGGTCTCCGGATATTCGACGATGAGTGTGTTCTGCGTGGAATCCAACCAATAGGTTTCAATGCTCAAGACAGTTTTCTCCTCGATGTGCCTACTGCCAGCCAGCACATATTTAACCGTCTATTGTATTGGCGGCGCGAAATCACGCAAGGGCCATCCGAATGAGAGCCAGGATCGTTAGCTCGCGGGCCGATTGGCTTCAGCGTTGTCCTGCGCTGTCGATAGACCGGTAGACCTGGGCCAGAGCAGTCGGCCAATCGGGAACAATCTGAATTCGTTTGTAAATGCTGCTGAAGATGTCGCCAAAGTGTGCCACAGTGCGGTTGCGGCTGATCATGATGGTCTGGCCGTTGTTGGGGTGGCCCAGCACCGGATGGCTTCCCAGTTTGGGAAAACTCGATAGCAGGCGCTGCGGGAGGCGCGTCAGGCCGGTCATGTCGATGATGGACATAACCGGCTGGTCTGCTGAGTCCAGAAAATAGAGCGTGAGCTTCTGTGACTCCATTATCTCATCCAGGGTGAGCGGCTCCTGATAATCAAACAGGAGTACGTTTTTCGGTGAGTTCAGCCAGCGCATGTGGATCGGCATCAGACCCTCTCCCGTCCTGGCGATCAGCGCAAGTAGGCCAGATCGTCTACAAAGTCAGGGTGCGCCTGTGCGGCTGCCATGGCCTCCTCCATGCTATGGACGAGTTCAACCCTGAAATAAACGCGGTGGAAGATTTCCGTGAAGCGCTCAACGATCCGATTGGTCATGACGACGATCGTCAGGGCGTTATTCGGATGACCCAAGACGCGATGCCGGGCCAACTCTGGGAAGCGTGTCAGCAGGCGATCGGGGATTGTGTACACTTTAGACATATCGACGATCGAGATAATCGGGTGGTCGGCCTGTTCCATGAGTCCCAGGCTGAACTTCTGCGACTCGACCAAGTCCTCAACGGTGAAGGGTGGGATATAGTCATGAATCAGCAGGTTCGAGCGATTGATCAACCAGCGGCTGATGATAGGCATGAGTGCGTTTCCCTCTATTTGGCTGCCGCGTGCTGATCCAAAGGTTCAGCCGAGTGGTCCCATTCACCCCACAGTTCGCAGATGTCGTTGAAGACCTCGCTCAGGGCAGAATGCACCGTGATGTTGACGTGGCCGAAGATCGGCGAGTTGAGGCCCTTGGCTGCCAGCTTGACCAAGGTGCTGTGCGTCAGGATGAAAATTCGGTTCACGTTCGGGTTCTGAAGCAGCGGACTCTCGCCACGTGCCGTTGCAGTTGCCGTGCGCATCAGGTCTTCCATTGACGGGCTGAGCTGCGTGAAATCCACAATGAAGTGATAGGGTTCGGGCAGGGCGGCAAACAGCGCCTTGAGCCGGGCTTCGGGGTAGTCCACCGAGAGGCGATAGCCGGGATGCAAAATCACGAGAATGGCTTTGTAGTCATCGAGCTGTCGAATAGTAAAGGTGTCCACTGTGCGCTCCGTTTGATCAGGTCATAGACGAATAACCCAGTTCTGAATTTCATCTACAGTATGCAGCATTGCGGAGTCTCCTGAACCTGTCCGGGTGGATAGGATTACAGGCCTGTAAGGATGGGAAGTCGTTTCGACTCAGGCGGAAGCGCTCTGCTTTTCGGTGACCAAAGGCAGGCGGACGCTGAAAACACTGCCCTGGTCAACCACACTCTCAACGCTGATCTGGCCGCCATGCTGCTCAATGATGGCTTTGGTAATGGCCAGTCCGAGGCCAGAGCCGGCGCCAATGCTGGCGGCACCAGGGGCGCGGTAGAAGCGATCGAAGAGGCGGGGCAGGGCCTCTTCGGGGATGCCGATGCCGGAGTCACTGATATGGATGAGTAGGCTGTCGCCCTCTAGTTCAGTGCTGATGTGGATAGTCCCGCCACTGGGGGTGAACTTGAGGGCATTCGAGAGCAAGTTGCGAAAAGCACGTTCAAGCTGGATGGGGTCGGCCATCAGCAGGGCCTGTTGATCCTGACGCTGTTCGTCGAAGTCGATCTCTTGTTGCATCGCCAACAGCCGACTTTCTGCTGAGAGATAGTCGAGCAGTTCGGAGAGATCGACGGGCTGCGTATCAAGGTGGCCAGCCTCCAGGGTGGCCAGGTCGAGGATGTCGATCACGAGTTGGTTCATGCTGTGGACAGTACGCTGCATTTCGTCTAAGTAGCCCTTGACCTGGGCATCCAGCGGGGCAACGCTCTTTGCCAGCAGGGTCAGGTAGACGCCAAACACCGTCAGCGGTGATTTCAAGTCGTGCGTGGTGGCTTGCAACACCTCGTCCTTGAGCTGGGTCAGGCGCTCAAACTGACGGCGGTCGGCTTCGCGCGCCTCCTGCATACGGATTTCAATAGCCGTTTGATACTCTTGTTTCTGTAGGATCTCGTATAGTGCATTGTAGGCTTCATACTGTTCCAACGCCTCGCGATAGCGCTCTTGCCCTTTGTAGAGTTCGGCCAGGCTGCGGTGAATGACTATCGCCGCACCGGAGAAACCCTGCTGATCCGTCGCAGCGAGGGCTGCTTGCAAGGACTCCTCAGCTTCATCGTGGCGCCCCAATCGCGACAAGACATGCCCGACGACAAAGGCCCCCAGCATTCGCATGTAGACGTTGGCTGAGTCGTGTTGCGTTGCGTCCTGAGCCTGTTGAGCATAGCGCCAGGCCTGCTCAAGATCATGTACCTCTACGAAGGCCAGCGCAGCGGTCATCCAAATGAACGCGTTCTTCGCGGGGTCGATAAGCTGAACCAGGTCTGGGCAGGTCTCCGAGACCGCCAAGGCTCTCCGCGCGATCCCGACTGCCTTTTCATAGTCACGTGTAGACCAGTAGCAAGATGCAATGTTCGCCAGCAGAGTGGCACGCGGCTCGCAGGCGTCTTCCTTCAGGTGATCGATGGCCCGCCAGTAGGCATCACGCGCGCGCTGATAGTCTCCCACATTGTGGAAGATCATCCCTTCGCGGTGATAATAGAGACCCAGGAAGGAGGCTAATTGCTTTGCATCGATCAAGGACTTGGCACGCAGCAACATTGAGAGGGCCTGCGCCGCACTGCTGTGACGCATGTGAATGTAACCCTTGAGGAGATAGGCCTGCACGCAGTGCTCAGGATGCCCCAACTCGATGACCTGTTCCGCCCACTGCATCGACTTTGCGTTGTCTCCCAGGTCGTTCGCAATCTGAGCCAGCTCAAGCAAGCAATAGGAGATGCAATCTGCATCGCCAAGGGTCTGCGCGATGTCGCGGGCCTGCTGCCATAAATCAAGTGCCTGCTCCAGGCTGAGCGATCGGGCGGCCCTGGCCTGCTGAACACGTTGCTCGTACCGCCAGCGCAGAGCTTGTGGATCTGTGTCGTTCAATTCTCGTTGCGGAGCCATGAAATCGCATCCCGGCAATCGGGTCCATTAGGTATACTTTAATCCATGACGTTCGCGTGATCAATACCCCAGGCGGAATAAGGCATCATGCTACCTGTAACCAACCCAATCCGCATTCTCATTGTGGACGATGATCAACAGATTCAACGTGCTTTCGATGCAGCCTTGAGCAGCGCAGATAACATAAAAATCGTTGGGCGTGCAAGCAACGGCCTCGAGGCAGTGGACCAGTTTGAAGCCCTTCAGCCCGACCTGGTCTTGATGGATATTATGATGCCCTTGGTCAATGGAATCGAAGCGACTCGCCGCATCATACAGCAGGAACCGGAGGCACGGGTGCTGGCCGTCACCAGTATGCGCGACCTGGCCAGCATCCAAGAGATGATGGAAGCAGGTGCGGTGGGTTACGTGCTCAAGGATGGAGATGTTGACGACCTGCTCAACACGATCCGCGCGACGGTGGCAGGCAACGCCGTCTTCGCAACCGAGGTGGCCCAACTTCTACTGACGGCGGGCCACCCAGGTGCCCCGCCGCCGGACTATCAATTGACGAGCAGTGAAGAGCGTGTGCTCGCGTTGGTTGTGGCAGGCCTGACGAATCGCCAGATCGCCCACCAGCTCGACATAAGCAGCAGTACGGTGAAATTCCACGTCAGGAATCTGCTGGCTAAACTAGGCGTCGAAAGCCGCACAGAGGCCGCAGCTCTGGCCGTCCGTGAAGGCTTGATCAGCTAGCTTTTCTTAGCTTGACTGCGCCGTCTCTCAGCGCCTCAAGCACCTCGTCCAGCGTGCCATAAACCTCGACCGAAAAACTGCCGAAGATGGGCGCGTTCAAGCCGCGGGCTGCCGCCTGCATAATGTCATTCTGAGTCACCACAAAGACCCGATCCACCTTGGGGCTTTTCAGGAGTGCGCCCTCCATACGCGTGGCGGCGGTTGCAATCTGCAACATGTCTTCCAAGGTTAGATTGCGCTCGCTGAAGTCCACAATAAAATGATAGGGTTCGGGCAGGGCCGCATACAGTGCCTTGAGTTCAGATTGTGGCGAATCCTCCCAGACACGATAGCTGGGGTGAAAAACCAGAAGAATCGCGTTGTCGTCGTCCAACTGTCGAATGGTATAAGCGTCCACTGCGCACTCCATTTGATAATCGGTCTAAAGTCATCAAAAGTATGTGCGGCCACGTAGAGCTTGTCACCTGTCCAGGTGGATAGGATTACAGGCCTGTAAGCTCCAGGTTGCGCCTTCAATCCGCGCCAGCAACGTTGATCATCACCTTGCCGCGCGCGTGTCCTTCCTCTAAATAGCGGATCGCTGCGGCGGTTTCTTCGAGCGGGTAGCGCCGGTCGATCAGCGGTTTGATCTGGCCCTTCTCCAGCATCTCGCCCAGCGTGCGAAGGTCGTCCTGGTTGACGCTGGTAGTGGGCATCATGCCGAACTGCTGGCTGCTGGTGGCTGAGCGCAGCCCGGCGGCGACAACCATCTGGCCGACCATATGGCCCACTGTACTGAAACCAAACGCGACATACTGGCCCGCTCCTTTCAACACACGGGCGTAGTCCGCCATGCGGTAGTTGGCGGCACCGTCGAAAATCAGATCATACTGCTGCCCGCTGCGGGTGAAATCTTCTTTGGTGTAATCAAACACATGGTCCGCGCCCAGCTTGCGAGTCAGTTCAACTTTGCTGCTGCTGCACACCCCCGTGACCTCCGCGCCCAGGCACTTGGCGATCTGCACGGCGAAGGTACCAACCCCACCTGATGCCCCGTTGATCAACACCCGCTGACCGGCCTGAAGGTTGGCCGCATCTCGGAGGCCTTGCAGCGCGGTCAGGCCTGCTGTTGGCACAGCGGCGGCGTCTTCGAAGGAGACGTTTTCGGGTTTGTGGACGGTGCCCTTCTCACGGGCCAGATGATATTCTGAGAAGGCCCCCAGAACGCCAGCACCGAATACGGCATCACCTGGCTTGAAGGCCGTCACATCTGGTCCAATCGCTTCCACCACCCCGGCGAAGTCCAGGCCCAGGCGTGGCGTTTTCGGCTTGGTCAGCCCAAAGGCCAGGCGGGCAAAGGCTGGTGATCCGCGCATATAATGCCAATCAGCAGCATTGGTGGCAGCGGCCACCACCTTGACCAGAATACGGTCTTCAGTGGGGTTGGGCTTTGCAAGCTCTTCTAGTCGTAGAACGTCAGGGGAACCGTATCGATCGTAGACGATCGTCTTCATAGAGTACTGTCTCCTCTCACCGCTCATCGGCGGCCATCATGTCCTATACCTTCCTACGGCTGCACGAGGCTGAGGTTGCAGCGCCGTTTCTTGGGGATCATTCTGCTTGAGGCGCCAACCTTAGCAAACAGCTTGACCCGCCTTCTCAAAACGCTATTATCCGGGAGGGCAAGGCATCCTGCCTTGCCGATTGTGTTGTGGCGGAATGTGAGAGGTGGGAAGACGATGTCGGTAACAACCGAGGCCGCAGAAGGCCCCTTCATAGATGAGAAGCAGCGCGGTCGCTGGGTTTTGATCTCAACTATTAGCGCATCAAGTATGGCCTTTATCAGCCAGAGTTCGCTCAACCTGGCGATCCCGGCTATTCAAGAGGTGTTAGGCGCGAACGGTACGCAGGTCTTGTGGATTGTCAATATCTACTCGCTGCTGCTCTCGGCTTTGATCCTGGTGGGTGGCTCCCTGGGCGACCACCTGGGCCGCAAGCGGATCTTCATGGTCGGCATTGGCATTTTCGGAGTGGCCTCCTTTCTGTGTGGCATCGCGCCGAACCCTAACCTGCTGATCGCTGCGCGTGCCTTTCAAGGTGTTGGCGGCGCGTTGATGATCCCCGGTAGTCTGGCGATTATCACCGCCTATTTCGATGACAAAAGTCGTGGGCGTGCCATTGGGACCTGGTCAGCGGCGACCACGATCGTGAACATGCTGGGCCCTGCTTTGGGCGGCTTCCTGGTCGATCAAGGATTGTGGCGAGCGGTCTTCTTCATCAATATTCCGCTGGGCATCATCGCCTTGATCGTCCTGTTCCGCGTTGTGCCGGAAAGCTTCGATGAGGAGGCCAGCCCCCAATTGGACTACCTGGGTGCCATCCTGGCGACGGCTGGTTTGGCTGGTATTGTCTATGGCTTCACCGAGGCACCCCGCCTGGGCTTCGACAGCCCGCTCATTCTGGGCACCCTGGTCGGTGGTGTGCTGGCGATGATTGCTTTCGTCTATGTCGAGGCCAACAGCGACCATCCGATGATGTCGCTCTCGCTGTTTAAGTCGCGCACCTTTAGCGGCACTAATTTGCTGACCCTGTTTCTGTATGGGGCACTCTATGTGGTGGGCTTCTTCTTCAATTTGAATCTACTTCAGGCGCAGGGCTATGATGCGTTGATCGCCGGGATCACCTTCCTGCCCTTCGGGATCGTCTTGGCGGGCCTATCGCCCTGGGCGGGCAGCCTGGTCGACCGGATTGGGCCGCGCCTGCCCCTGATTGTCGGTCCGATCGTCGCTGGTATCGGCATGATTTTGCTGGGCCTGCCAGGGATCACCGCTGGCGCGTCGGATTATTGGACGACCTACTTTCCGGGCATCCTGGTCTACAGCTTCGGGATGGCGCTGGTGGTCGCCCCTCTCACTGCCACAGTGATGGGATCGGTATCCCAACACTACGCTGGGACGGCCTCTGGCATCAACAATGCTGTGTCACGTACGGCGGGTGTGCTGGCTGTAGCGATCTTCGGAGCCGTCGCTCTGATCACCTACAACAGCGCGATCACGACCAACAGCGCTGATCTTGGGCTGGCGGAGGATGTTCGTGCGGAAGTCATCGCCCAATCCGAGAACCTCGGTGCGGCGATGGTGCCCGACTCAGTGCCCGCCGAGTTGGTCGAAGAGGTCGATTTGGTCTATAAAGAGAGCTTTGTTGGCACGTTCCGGTTGGTGGCCTTTAGCAGTGCGGGGCTCGCCTTCCTCAGCGCGATCATGACGGCGATCTTCGTGCGCAACGATGCGATCCGAGACGAACAAGATGAGGTCTTGCGGCGGCCTCATGAGGCGCACCATTAACGGGAGATCACCCTGAATTCTATGAGCACAACCCAACAACAGCCCTCGCGTCGTTTGGTGAGCGCCCTGTTCTTTCTGGGCTTCATTCTAATGGGTGCGTCGATCACGTTGATCGGTGCGACCATTTTGCAGCTCACCGAGCGCTTCGCGGTGCCCCTCGCCAATGGCGGCATCTTCTCCACGGCCCACTCAATCGGCGTGGTGATCGGCCTGTTTTTCGGCGGCAGTCTCTACGACCGGCTGCCAGCGCGCCTCCCCTTGATGGCCGGACTGGCAGCAACGGGCATCGGACTTATCGGGTTGACGGTCGCCCCCAGCCTGTGGGTCGCTTTGCTGTCGCTGGGGATGTGGGGCCTGGGATTCGGGACATTTCTGTTGGGCCCCAACGTGATTATCGCCCGCATCAGCCCCAATCCCTCATCCGCCGTTAACGCGCTCAACGTGGGTTTTGGCGTGGGGGCAATCGCTGGCCCGCAGGTGGTCAGCTTGATGCTCAGCCTGGGCAACGAGCGCATCGCCTATGTGGTCTTCGCGGTGATAGCCTTGGCGCTGACCGTGCCAATCATCTTGACAAACATCCCTAATGGGCGTGATGAGACAAGCGACGACAGCGGTCCGCTCAATTGGCGCGTGTTGGCCCCCCTGTGCCTCCTGATCTTCTTTGGGCTGGGCGTCGAGGTTGGCATGAATCTGTGGATTGTGCCCCAATTGGAGCTGGTGGCAGGCGCGCCGTCCGCCGTCAGCATTCTAGGGGTATCGATCTTCTGGGTCGGGATGACGACCAGCCGCGGCCTGGCCGGTGTGGTGACAGCCCGCCCCCTCTCCGACGAAAACATGATGCTCATCTACATCGGCGCGATCGCCCTGGGCATCTCGATCGTGCTGAGCTTCTCTACCAGCGCTCTGATTACCCTGGTCGGTGCTTTTGTCTTTGGCCTGGGGGCGGGTCCAGTTTACCCGACGGCGGCAGTGCTGCTGCTCAAGCTGCACCCCCAAGCCTTTGGAACGGCCTCTGGCGTGATGGGATCGCTCGGTAATGTTGGCGCGATCATCCTGCCCTGGCTGCAAGGTCAGGTGGGGGGGGGCACCAGCGGCGGCATGATCCAGATTCTCGCCCTATCAGCGGTCATGTTGGGCGCGGCCCTGATCATCCGGCGTCTGGAGGCGCCGCCTGCTGCCACCGGTATGTCGCCTGCCCGCTAGCGAGATGGCCGCGACACATCATCAGAATAAGTAGGGACGAGGCCTACCCCGTATCGTGCCTCGTCCGCTGGACAGCTAGGTGGCAATCGCGACGACAGCCTCAACCTCGATCATCATGCCGGGGCGGGCCAACGATTGAATCCCTAGCAGGGTGTTGGCGGGTGGCTGCACACGATCGAAGACGTCGTGTAGAACATGTACCAGAATCGGACGATGCTGAGCCGGTTGATAGTTCACCACATAGATCGTCAGCTTGACGACGTTGGACCAATCCGCCGCGAGTTCTGTCAGAATGGCCTTGATGTTGGCGAAAGCTTGATCCGCTTGGGCACGCAAATCGCCCTCGCCCACCAGATTGCCTTCGGCATCCAAGGCGACCTGCCCAGCGAGATACCACAAGGTGCCATCGGTGACGCCAACGGCATGGCTGTAGGAGGCCGGTGGGTGAATACTGCTCGGGTTGACACGTCTAATCTCCATTGCTGTTCGCTCCTTGTTGGGCTGATAGGACAAACGCCTTCATCTTATGGGCGTCTTTGCGCCCTTTGATCGCTCCTTCGACGCCGCTGGCCACATCCACCCCCCAAGGCCGGATCGCCGCCACCCGCTCCGCCACGTTTTCGGGGGTCAGCCCGCCCGCCACCATCAACTTTGGGGTCAGTGCTGTGAGTGTCTTCGCCACATCCGTACTGGCTTGTTCGCCACTTCCACCATACCGATCAGGATGGTAGGCATCCAGGAGCAGGGCGGGGAGATGTTCGGCGCTGGGCGCAAAAGCTAGATAAGCGTCGGCCAAGTGCCGCGCTTCACCGGCACTGCGCGGTCGGATCGCCTTGAAGGCTAGCTCAAAGAGGGCGGCGAGGGCTTCGGGCGGCTCATCGCCGCTCAACTGGGCAGCATCCAATCCGACCGCTTCCATAATATGCAGCACGTTGCCCGGAGCCTCATTCACAAACACGCCCACCAGCGTCGGCGTGCGATCGCCAAAGGCGCGGTGCAGCCCGGCGGCGATGTCGCCTGCCCGCCCCGGTTGAATGTAGCGCGGGCTAGGTCGATAGAAGTTGAGGCCCAACAGGGTCGCGCCTGCTCGCACGGCATCCACGGCATCTTGAAAACTGGTGATGGCACAGATCTTAACTTGTAGACTCACGCATCCTGCTCCAACTCATCCCTAAAGCCCTCAAGCAGGGCGGTCCAATGCTCTAGCATCTCGGCTCGCTGCTCGGCATCGGCCAGCCACTCATGATGAACACTGATTGTCGTGCCAGTCTTGGCAGGGATGACACGAACTTGCAGGGTCGAGTTGATCTCCCAGCTAGGGGGCTGCCACTTCATGCGGATCAAGCTGCCACGCTTGAAGCTGCGAATTTCGACTTGCGTTTGGTTCTGCGTCTCGAAGGCCATACCCTTAGCGTAATGGATCGCTGGGGAAAGGCCCAAGTGGGTCAGGATCAATTGCCAGGCCTGCGTCGGCTGCACAGGGAGGGTGCGCCGAACACCGACCTCCCAACCCTGGTTCCTGGTCTTGCCAACCTGCGGTTCTTCGGACATTGTGTGGCATCTCTGGTGATTCCATGCGTCTTGCTGCTGTTGTAACCCGCCCTGCGCAGATTGGCAAGCCTGGCGCTGGCGGGGCAGCATACCGATCGTTATCCTCAGAAAGAATCAGAAAGTGATCCCCTATGACAGATTTCGATTTTGTGGTGGTTGGCGCAGGGCACAACGCACTGACGACCGCGGCCTATTTGGCGCAGGCCGGTTATCGGGTTGGTATTTTCGAGCGCCGCAATGTAATCGGCGGGGCGGTGGTGACGGAAGAGCACGTTCCCGGATTCCGTTTCGACCTGGGCGGCTCGGCGCACATCATGATCAGCCATACGCCAGTCGTCTCCGACCTGGGCTTGGAGCGCTATGGACTGGAGTACATCAACGTTGATCCGCTGTTTTTCGCCCCCTTCCCAGATGGGTCACACATCACTGTCTGGAAAGACGTTGACAAAACCTGCGAGAGCATCGCGGCGGTTTCGCCAGAGGATGCGCTTGCCTATCGCCGCTTCATAGACGATTGGAGCATGTTCGCCCAAAAAGTGGTTGACGCCTTCTTGCTGCCGCCTACCCCCAAGAATCTGGTCGACACCCTCGGCACAGACAGCGTGGATGATCCCCTGCGCCAGTTGGGGCCAATCCTGGGGACCTACGGCCAATTGGTACGGCGCAGCTTCAAGAGCGAGAAGGTTCGGGCAGTCGTCGCGTGGATGGCAGCACAAAGCGGACCGCCTCCCAGCGAAGCGCTAAGTGCGGCTTATGCCCTGCTGCACCCACTCTATCACCTGGGCGGGGTACGTCGTCCACGTGGGGGCAGCGGCATGTTGACTCAGGCGCTGGGCCGGATGATCGAGGATCATGGCGGGCAAATCTTCACCGGGCACCCTGTCACACGCATCCTGACGCAAGGTGGCCGCGCGATCGGCGTTGAAACCGCCGATGGTCAGCAGGCAACGGCCCGCCATGCGGTAGTGTCAGGCGCGCATATTCACACCACGTTGCAGTTGCTGGGCCAGACGCCGCCGCGCAGCATGGATATCGGAAACGGTTTCGGCATGATCGTCCGCTACGCGATGAACGATCTGCCAAACTACAACGCGCTGCCTTCATCAGATGACGGTCAGCCGGGGCCGCAGCACCGCGCCATCCAGTTTATCTGCCCGTCGCTGGAATATCTGGATCGCTCCTATCAAGTCTTCAAACAGGGCCGTCCCTCGCGTGATCCCGCTTTGCTGTCAATGACCTTTTCCGCCGTTGATCCAACCCTTGCCCCGCCTGGCAAACATACCTTGTTCCTCTGGGGCCAGTACTATCCGTATGATCTGGCCAGCGGCGAGCACTGGGACGAGATCGCCCAACGTGAAGCCAACCGTATGCTGGATACGCTGGCACAATATGCACCGAACGTCAAAGATGCTGTGATTGACCAGTTGATCGAGACGCCGCTGTATCTAGAACGCACCCTCGGATTGCTGCGCGGCAATGTGATGCACCTGGAGATGCGTGTCAAGCAGATGTTTACGCTCCGTCCGGGGCTTAAGCTGAGCCACTATCGCGGCCCGGTGGACTGCCTCTACCTGACCGGGGCCAGCACCCACCCGGGTGGCGGCATTATGGGCGCGTCTGGGCACAACACCGCCAAAGTGATCCTGGCTGATCTGGATGGGGTGAAGGCTTGACGCGGCGACTGGGGTTTGGGCTGCACGGCGTCAGCCGGCAGGTTCAACCACAACAGTGCGTGGGGCCACACTCAGATCGAGGGCGACGTTCAGCCAGCCGCCTTGCGATTCGACGCTGTGACTGTAGCCATCTATGCTGAGTTGGTAAGGTCCGGGCTCCCCAACCGCCATCACGATGCCGGTCCGGCCCTGCCGAAGCGGTGTGCTGACGGTCAGCAGGAAGTGCCGCGTCTCCGGATCATACTCATGTTCCTCAATCACCGTATCGAAGCCGACGGCAAAGCGGCCTGGCGTGAAGTAGCCATGATAGAAGGCGGCAATCGGTCCACTTAGCCCGGCAAACTGATGCGCACCTTGCCCCTGACCGGTCTTGACATCGAAGCTTTCCCAGCAGTTGTAGCTGTCGTCCGTCTCCCGCTTCCATAAGTCGAGGGCGGTCAAGGCGATGCGCTCGGCGTGGGCCAGTTCGCCCTCACCGATGAGCGCTTTCCACATGAACCACTGATGGGGAATCCAGATTTTGCCGTTCCAATAGCCGTCATGACGATAGTAAGGCGCGTCTTGCGCGACCGTCGTGATGCCATAAGGTGTCCACAGCCTACCCTCGGTCATCAGGTTAGCGATCATGGCGTGCTTCTGGGCGGGCGTACTGACATCGGCCACCAGCGGCGCGACCCCATCTAGCCCCATATTGAAGTTGATGCCATCGGGGGTGGTCAAGTGCTGCTTGCTCTCATGGATCACATAGCTGTAGTAGCCGCTGCGCTCATCCCAGGCCAGCGATTGCAGCCCCTCCGTCAGATAGTCAATGATCCGGTCGTAGTGCAGACCATCCTGAGTGTGAGCGCGTTTGTAGGCGAACAACCGCATGATCTTCGCGGCGCGGATACCGTGCGCCGTTGGGCTGACTGAACTGACCTGATCGAACATGCGGTTGATGCCCACGAAATGTTGGGCGGGATAGTCGTCTACACCAAAGGCGTTGAAGCCATCGAAGAAGGCGGTCAGCAAGCCATCGCCAAAGGCGTCGAAGCGGGAGGGTGGCTCACCCAGGAAGTGCCCCACGTAGCGCTTCAGTCGATCGTAGAAAGCATCGAGTAGGTCATTGTCACCCGTCTTCTGGAAAATTTCGTTCATTAGATAGATGTGCAGCGGGACTAGCGGCCCATGCAGCACCGCTTCAATATCTGGGTTATCCACTGTGTATTGGTTCATGATGTCCAGGCTGCGCGTCAGATCATACTCGGCCAGGCCAATCCCGTGCATGCCAGCGTCCCAGGTGTAGAGCCCACCCCAGCGCTTGCCTGGTGTGTAGGTGCTGACGTATTCATCGCCCAAGCGTGTGGGGTAGACCACGTTGGTCGCCAGTTGGACGTATTCCTTGTGCTGGCTGAAACCATAAGACGAACCAGCGAAATCGGGGGCGGTGCGTTGGTAATGCGCCTCGATGCGCTTGATGGTCGCATGGCGATTGTGATGGACCATACGGGCCTTGGCCAATACATCGTCTGAACTACCCACTGCACAGGTGATCGCACAATAGACCACGCGCGTCTCGCCCGGCTCTACCACAATCGGACCGATGTTGTAGCCTGCAAAGTGGTTGCTGCCGTCGCCTTGAATGGCAACTTCGCTGCCATACCAACTCACCATCATCTCGTTGTGCAGCTTATGGCTGACCTGCACGCCGTCCAATTCACCGTGCAACACACTAGTGATCACGCCGTCGCTATAGGGGCGCGGCGGGATCGGACGTTCGGCTTCGGAATAAAGCGCCAGCCGGGGGGTAACGATGTTGCTCGTCAGCACGACACCGCTCTGGCCGGTCAAGCGGCTGATGGTGAAGCGCGGCGCTTCGGCATGCCACACGAAGCGTTCGTTGAGGCTCTCAGCGTCCGTTTGATTGGTCAGCAAGATGCCATCGAGCAAGAACTGAGGCTTGTCGCTGTTCACCTGGGCAGAGATGACGGTCAGCGACAGCGTATCTCCGGCGACAGTAGGCAAGCTCAAGACAGCGTGGCGGAAGTCGGCAAAGTCAATGTAAGGCGAGTCGGCGTTGTGAGTGAGGGTCAGGAAGGCCGAACCTTTACCATTGGAGATTTGCAGCGTGAGCTGCTCCACACCGACCATCGCGTAGCGAACCACAATATGCAGGGCGTTGGTGCGGCGCGGCACCGTGTAGCTGATCCGCGTATCCTTCTGAAAGACGAAGGTCTGATTGTCCCGAACGGCCAGCGCGTTGTCCTGCTTGCGATGATTGCCCAAGCCTGCGGTACCCACCAAGCAATCCGCGACGGCAACGCCGCGTTGCAGACCGTCCTGGCCAGGACGCAGCAGCGGGCTCAGTGCAGGAAGCTCGTAGCCCAGCCCCTCCAATCGACTGCTCCCATTCGGTGATACCTCTGGGCCAAAGGCCAACTCCGTGTAATGATCCGCGCTGATCCACACGTCATTATCGAGTAGGTTGAGTTCTACATGGCGCAGTGTACGCAAGACCGAGAATGCGCTGGCGATGTATTCACGCGCTAGGTCGCTATCGTTCACGAAGGTCAGCCGGGCCAACACACTTTCTTCATCGTGGGTGAAGAACTCCAGGTCAGCGTATTCAATGTCTTTCCATTGGATCTGATAGCGGTAGGCCAGGTAGCTCTGATCGGGCAGGGCATCCCAGGCATGGCAGCCGCTCTCAAACTTGGCATCTGGGACGATCACCTTGCGCCGTACATGGCCGACGGCAAAGGCGATCTCATAGGCGCTGTGGCGGGCATCGTGCAGGCGTTTGGCGATTCCTTCATAATGGCGGGAGGTGCTGCCCCAGTCGGGCAGGCCGAGGTCTTTGCTGGCCGCCATCCGTTGGAGCATGTCGTCAATCGTGGACATTGGGCCGATCCTTGTGTGGTGCAGGCGCGAGTGAACTATCCGGATTGTACCGTCACTTCGGTCGGTATAGGTATCATCCCCATTGGGTGGGTTGGTCAATATCCGAAAGAGCGCCGGCAGGATTTCGTGATATGCTAAGAGTAGGTCCAATTTGCCAGGGGAACAGCGGTCATGATCATTGTAAGAATCATCGGCTTTGTCGTTGGGGCCATGCTGGGGATAATGACGATTCTGGCCGCCCTCCGTACGGTGGTGATGCCGCGTGCAGAAAATGTGTGGCTGACGCGCTGGCTGTTCCAACTGCTGCGGGTCGGTCTGTTCGATATGCTGGTGGCACGTGCCGAGAGCTATCAGGATCGCGACCGCTTGATGGCCTACTTCGCGCCCCTGGGCGTCTTCTTGCTGCCCACCGCCTGGCTCACGTCTCTCTCAGTGAGCTATGCGCTAATGTTCTGGGGGATCGGCCATGGCACGCTGTTTGAGTCATTTGTGCAGAGCGGTTCATCCATGTTGACCTTGGGCTACCGTCCGGTGGAGACCCTACCGGAGGTGTTGCTCTCCTTCACTGCTTCCGGTCTCGGCTTGATCCTCATCACCTTGATGATTTCCTATTTGCCTGCGATGTATTCTGCGTTCTCTAAGCGGGAGGAAGCGGTGGCTCGGCTGGAGGTACGAGCTGGTGACCCGCCGACCTCATGGGAGATGCTGCTGCGCTATCACAATCTGGGCCGCCTGGATCGTTTGGATGAGATTTGGGAGCGCTGGGAACGCTGGTTTGTTGAGTTGGCCGAGACCCATACCTCCCTCGCCCCGTTGGTGCATTTCCGCTCACCCGAACCGCATCACTCCTGGGTCACGGCATCCGGTGCGGTGCTCGATGCGGCTGTCCTGCGCGCCAGCGTGCTGGACTTGCCGCGCTCTGTGGATGCAGAAGTGATGATACGAGCGGGCTACATCGCCTTGCGTAGGATCGCCAGCTTTTTCAATCTGCCTTTTGACCCACTCCCTGCTGGCGACGACCCCATCAGCATTGACCAGCGCGAATTCGACGCCATCTATGATCAACTCAAGGAGGCCGGCCTACCGATCAAGCCAGATCGTGAGCAGGCCTGGCGCGAGTTCTCCGGCTGGCGCGTCAACTACGATCAAGTGTTGATCGGCTTGGCCGCCCTGACGATGGCCCCCTACGCGCCCTGGTCGTCGGATCGCTCGTTTGTCCAACCCAGATACTTCAACCGGATCCCGCGCGATACCGCATAATCTCGATCGATCAGGTCAACGTCATCAAGCAGTTCAAGATAGTACTGCACCGACTTAAGGGCCTTGTACTCGAACTCCTGCTGAATCTCGCGCTGGCTGGGCGCATAACCATGCCGTAGCACATAGCGCCGCAGAAAGTCGTAGAGAATCCTCGCTTTGTCAGGCAGGCTCTCCAACAGAGCGGTCTCGGCGTGCGGCAGGTGGATCACCTCATGTTTTTCGTCTTCCGGTAGACTGGCGAAGCGTGCATAGCGACCCGTGGGGTCTAGCATGTAGCGCAGCAGCTCGCGACCGCAGTTCTCACAGCGCAGGATGAGTTGATCATAAGTACGCAAGGGCTGCACCCGATCGCTGCCGCAGTGTTTACACAATAGCTCTGGATATGAGATTTCCATTTTGTTCTCCCCGTTTTTCTGCCCACCCCGCTGTGCAATGATCGTCAACGAAGCAGGGTTCAGGCTCGGTGATCAGTTTCAAAGTCGGCTTCCCGGTTGCCCCAAGTGAGGGCAGCTACTACAATCCAGCATTATGGCTGACGAAACGCCCCAAGAAGAGACCATCCAATCCCTGGCCAACATCTTGAGCCTGGTCGCGGTACTAACTGGTATGGAGGCAGCTGCCGTCCAACGAATCCTGATGGCCTTGGGCTCTGCTGTCGCTGATCACGATCCACGCGAACCCGTCTCGACGGACTTGGCCGGGCAACTGCTGGCCCATGTGGCGAAAGAGCGCGGCGAAGAGGTGGCACTCAACCTGGCGCGCGACGTCCATTTCGTCGCGAAGGCCTGGGAACCCACCCTCTCCCAATACCTGTCGGATGATCCTTATCGCTTGCTGCCCTACGCCGAGATTCTCTACGCCTTAGTGATCCATAGTGGCACCATACTCGAAAGCTACGATGCCTTCACGCGCTTCGGCGGGCCGGATATCGTGCTGACGATGGATCAGCTATCGGCGGCCCTACTGCCTTACCCCATCCCCCGCCCCGGCCTGCGCTGGGAGATGGTTGGCTTTCCGGGGCCACCCTCCGATCAAGCCCTGGTGGGCGGCGACAGCAACAAACTCTTCCTATTCAAGTCGGCGGCGTCGGGCATTCACCTGCGCTTTTCCGAATTAGCCCGCGACACTGAAGATGATGACCGCACACAGCGTGATGGTCGATCGCAGCCTCTTTGCGGCCTTTGTGTCTGGTCTGCTAGGCGATATGCTCTTCTGGTCTGCCCGTCTGCGCGCGGAAGCCGCGCCCGGCCACGATTTGTGGCGGCGCCTTCAGCAGGTTCTGTTGGGCAACGACATCTCCTAGGGCCTGCTCACCCCTCTTAGTTTAGATCATTTGTTCTTATTTGTCATGCGCCCAACGGTTTGAATCGCGTTCTATTTCGACTCAAGCGACAGATGGTGGCCAGCCGCTGCAAATAGGTCAAAGGGGCGCTACACTAGGCGGCAGTAAACGAGATGGCGCTCATGGAAAATCCCCAAACCAACACCGGCATCACTCAACTGCACGGCCCCAACTTGATCGGGCTGCGTTTAGTATGGGTGGTTTTCGCGATTGCGGCGTTGATCGTATATGGTGCAGCGCTGCCAGTCGCTTTTGGCGAGCGC
>JAADYZ010000018.1 GCA_010092775.1 Chloroflexota bacterium | reverse complement strand
GTACCAGAGAATGCCACACGTGAGTCCTTGGCACGCATGATGGTCGGACGCGACGTGTTGCTCGACGTTGAAAAGAAACCTGCCCAGCCCGGTACAGTTGTCCTCTCCGTTTTCGATCTACAGGTGCAGGACGAGCGAGAGCAGCCCGCTGTTCGCGGCGTTAGCTTTGAAGTCCGGTCAGGTGAAATCGTTGGTATCGCTGTCGTCCAGGGCAATGGACAAACAGAGTTGGTCGAAGCCTTGACCGGCCTCCGTCGGATTGAAGCAGGCCACATTCGTTTCGAAGGCGTGGACATCAGCCGCACCACCCCACGTCACATCACGGACCTCGGTTCATCACACATACCAGAAGATCGCCAACGACATGGACTCGTGCTGAACTATCCTGTGGTTGACAATCTTATTCTGCCAGACTACTACCGCAGGCCCTACAGTCGCGGCATTCTGCTAGACGAAGAGGTCATTGAGAAGCATGCTCGCGAAATGGTCGAGGTTTACGATATCCGCACTCCAGGGATATTTATTCAGGCCAGTAAGCTCTCTGGTGGTAACCAACAGAAGGTCATCGTTGCGCGCGAACTGGCCCGCGAGCCGCGCTTCTTGATTGCCAATCAACCCACGCGCGGCGTCGATGTTGGCTCGATCGAGTTCATTCACAAGCAGATTGTCGCCGCCCGCGATGCTGGAGCAGCCGTGTTGCTGGTTTCCGCCGAGCTGGACGAGATCATGTCGTTATCAGATCGCATCATCGTGATGTATCAGGGCGCGATCATGGACCAACTTCCCGCCAGCAAAGCCACCCGTGAGCAGTTGGGCCTATTGATGGCTGGCGTTCACACTGAGCCCGTCCTTGCCTAAGAGGAGACTCTCTTTATGAGTGATGAAGCGTCCTACCAAGAGCCTGTGCGCGGGCTTAGCCCGAGCATCATCCAATGGGTGATCCTGGGCTTACTGCTCTTATTGAGCGCTATCCCCATCTTTTCAGACGGCATCACGGCGATTCGCGCTGTGCTGACTGTCCTGATGGTGGGTATGTGGGCCCTATGGGTGTGGCTCCAACCGCAGGGTGGCCAGGGGCTTGTGATCCCACTGCTGGCTATTTTGGTGTCGTTTTTGCTGGGTGGGATTGTACTACTTTTCACGGCCCGCGATACCGTTGGCATCATGCTGCCTTTTGCTGATCGGCTCATCATCGTCCGCGATGGTCTCATTGCCCTCATTGACGGGGCATTCCTCCGTCCACGAGCCTTCTCAGATACCCTTGTGTCCGCTACGCCCTTAATCCTGACCGGGCTATCCGTTGCAGTGGCCTTTCGGGCAGGTCTGTTTAACATCGGTGCAGAAGGACAGTTTCTAATCGGTGCGGTAGCCGCCGCCTTCATTGGCTATGCCGTCAATCTACCGCCTGTCCTTCACGCCATCGTCTGTATCCTGGCAGGCGCAGCGGGGGGGGCCTTGTGGGGCTTTATACCTGGTATTCTGAAAGCACGTCTGGGCGCACATGAAGTCATCAATACCATTATGATGAACTTTATCGCGATCTTCTTGACCGACTGGCTGGTCAGTGGTCCGATGCGCGACCCGGGTTCCTCTTTTGCACGCACACCATCCATTTTCCCCTCGGCTCAACTACCCCAGTTAGGGGAAGTGTTCCCCAACGTCTTTGGCGCTTCTGACCAGCTTCACATCGGCTTTGTCCTTGCTATCCTCGCCGCGTTTGGCATGTGGTGGCTGATCAACAAAACAACCGTCGGCTTTGAGCTGCGCACAACCGGCTCCAATCCGGATGCCGCCCAATATGCAGGGGTGCGGGTTGAGCGAAACGTGATCCTGGCCATGACCCTGGCAGGCGCTCTAGCGGGCTTAGCCGGGGCGATCGAAGTGCAAGGACTCAACCGAAATCTCGCGCAGTTCTTCGCGGCTGGTTATGGCTTTGATGCAATCGCCGTCGCCCTGTTAGCTCAAAATAACCCGATCGGCATCATTCCGGCAGGGATCATGTTTGGTGCTCTGACGACTGGCTCAGCCATCCTGCAAATCCGAACGGGCGTCTCGGCAGACATTGTGTTGATTATTCAAGCCCTGATCTTGCTGTTTGTGGCAGCACCTGAGGTTATTCGCTGGCTCTTCCGATTACGCGTCGAGAAATCGACACTGGAGGAAGTGCCGCTCACCAGAGGCTGGGGGGGCTGACCCAATGCGTTGGCATCCTAACCCGCCACGAAGGAGTGGATTACTGTGATCGAATTCATTCTTGAGGTGCCACGGCTGCTGGCCGTTGCAGTTGTCGTTGCCACCCCGCTTGCACTGGGAGCCTACAGTGGGCTGTTCTGTGAACGCGCTGGCGTCGTGAACATTGGCATTGAGGGCATGATGCTCAGCTCCGCCCTCACAGGTCAGCTTGTCGCGCAATATGTAGCCACCGGTTGGATCGGGACGCCGCTCGAACCTTATGGGCTGCCATTCGCAGCTCTCGTTGGCATTCTCACAGGGGCTGCACTGGGCGCGCTGCACGCTGTGTTGACCATCCGCTTCAAAGTCGACCAGATCATAAGCGGAACGGCGATCAACATTCTGGCCGTTGGCGGCACCGGTGCCTTGTATACGCTCTATCTGGCTGGCGGCACAGCCGCCGGAGTCCCCATCAGTCCGGGCGTCTTTGAAGCCATTCGCATCCCCTTCCTGGCCGACATCCCCATCCTGGGTCCAATCTTTTTCGACAATAAGCCGATCACCTATGCCATGCTGATCATCACCGTGCTGGCCCATTTTGTGATCTTCCATACCCCTTGGGGGCTGCGTACCCGCGCCGTCGGCGAGAAACCAGAAGCCGCTGACAGCCTGGGCATCAACGTCTATACGATGCGTTACATCAACGTGATCATCGGTGGAGCTCTAGCTGGTCTGGCTGGAATCTGGTTCACACTGGAGGATATCGGTACCTTCAATGTACTAATGACAGGTGGGCGAGGCTTCATCTCGCTGGCGGCATTGATCTTCGGCAAATGGACCGCCTTTGGTGGCTTTGGCGCTTCACTGATCTTCGGCTTTGCCCAGGCGGTGCAAATCTATCTACAGAACCAAGGATCACCGATTCCACCCCAGTTCCTCAATATGGTGCCTTATGTGCTCACTATGCTCGTTTTAGCTGGTCTCATTGGTCGGGCGGTGCCTCCTGCAGCGGATGGCGTTCCCTATGAAAAGTGACAAATGGAGGTCACACACCATGAGCGACGGTATGAAATCGATCCAGCCTGCCGACCTGGACCCACGCGCAGCTTATCAGCTGTTGGTCAGCGTGGTGATCCCGCGCCCCATTGGTTGGATTTCAACGGTGAGCGCCGAAGGAGTATACAATTTGGCCCCTTACTCCTTCTTCAACGGGGTCGGTGGTAATCCACCGACCGTCATGTTCTCAGCGAGCAAGCGCCGCCCCTCTGACATTGGCAAGGATAGCCTGCTCAATGCCCAACAAACCGGCGAGTTCGTCGTCAACATTGTCAGCGAAGACCTGACCGAAGCAATGAACAACTCCTCAGCCGATGTCCCTTTCAGTGTTAACGAATTCGAACATGTAGGTTTGACCGC
>JAADYZ010000150.1 GCA_010092775.1 Chloroflexota bacterium | reverse complement strand
CCCGGATGGCACATCAATTCGCTGACCCCATCCTTCGTATCCATCAACACATTGAGTAAGTCACCCAAGATGGTCTGCCCAGCATAGAAGCGATCAACAAAGCGCTTGGGTGAGGGAATGTCCTCAAGAAGACGCGGCAGCGCCAGCGACCATTCAACAACCTGGTCAGCGTAGAGCTCCGGCAAGCGCTTCGCCAGGAAACCCTCGACGTCCTCATCCCAACGCTTCAAAGGGTTTCTGATGGGCATTGGCTTGTCTTCCAGCAGGTTCAGCATCGCTCTTGCGGCATTGGGATGCAAGTAACTAATGTGATGATGGCTGTCTATATGGTCCGGGTCGTGCCCAACCATGCGTTGGAAGGCAGCATATTGCGCTTCAAACTCGATTAGAATTTGCTCCACAGGGATCGCGCCCAACTTCACCAGGAGGTGGTCTCGCGATAGAAAACGACCATCGCCATCCACCAAGTCCGGTATGCGATCCTGGGGTGACAAAGGCTTCCCTGTCACCAGATTGAGATGAAGTCCGAGGCCCAGCTTAGGCGCGTTTTCCAGCGCACTTGCAACGGCCTGCTCTGCCGCTGGCATGTTGATCATCACACTGGTTGATGTGACAATGCCGTTAAGATGGCACTCTAGAATGCCGCGGCTTACTTCTGCGCTGTAACCGTAGTCGTCCGCGTTGACGATGAGTTGTCTGAGTGTTGTGTTCATGTGAGAGATAGTCTAGCGCTCGCCCTGCAGGACGTCTTGCACCAGTTCGGGATTATCACTGATGATCGCGTCGACGCCAAAGCGCACTAGGCGCTTGATGTCGTCCAATTCGTTGCCCGTCCACACGTTCACCCGATAGCCACGCCGATGGGCGCGGCGCACCGAATTCTGGCTCAGCAGACTGTGATGGGGGTGCCAGGCCTCATAACGGCCCAGGCCAGCCTGCGCCACTAGACCAAGCATCGGGCGCAGGTCGCTCTGGAGAAACCCCAGCGCGATGTCCGGATTCTCACGACGGAGGGCTTGCAGCATCGACGTGCTGAAAGAACTGACGATGGCGCGATGGGCAAGATCGTGGCGACTTAAAGCCTGTGCCACCGTTTCAGCCAACCTCGATGGTTTGCCGGACTCCTTCAACTCAATGTTCAGCAGCAGGCGTTCGCCAAAAGACTCCAGCACCTCATCCAAAGTTGGGATGAGCGTGCCCCGAAATTCCTCGCGAAAATGCGAACCAGCGTCCAGCTCACGCAGCTCGTCCAAGCGGCGCTCGGCTAGCGGTCCGCTGCCGTCTGTAAGCCGGTCGAGGTCCAGATCGTGAAAGACCACCACCTGGTCATCCGCTGTCAGTTGCACATCGAATTCAATGCCATCGGCGCCAAACTGGATCGCCATCTGGAAAGCTGGAAGGGTATTTTCGGGCGCAGCGCGGTTGGCCCCACGATGCGCGAAATTCAGAATCCGCCCCTCGTAGAAGTCTGCGAGGGGCAGGTCTTTGAGCGAATTGGGCATAGGACGTGTCGGTCTAAAGGTCAACAAAGTAAGCGCTACAAGCCCTGTCAATCAACTCTTTAGTCATTTCGAACGGAACGTCCAGATAGGACGAGATGTCGCGCATTTGCGAGATGATATCGCGCGGATGGACGGCCCGCAGAGGTCGATTCTGCTTGATGTACCATTCCTGCAAAAGATAGGCCAGCACCTTGTCATCGTAGGGCAAGCCAGTGCGATCTGCAAACAACATGAAGATCTCACGGAATTCCTCGAAGGTCGGGTCGATGATTTCGATTTTGTGGCGGATGCGCCGCAAAAAGGCCTCATCGACCAGGTCGCTTGGCTCAAGGTTGGTGGAGAAGACCACCAACACGTCGAAGGGCACCTCGATCTTCCGACCATTGGCCAGCGTCAGGAAGTCAATACGCTTTTCCAGTGGGACGATCCAGCGGTTCAGCAAGTCACGCGGGCGCACCTGCTGGCGGCCAAAGTCGTCGATCAGGAACATGCCACCGTTAGACTTCATCTGGAACGGTGCTTCGTAGTACTTGTTCACGGAGTCGTACACGAGGTCGAGGCTTTCCAGCGTCAACTCACCACCGACCATAATCACAGGCCGCTTGATCTTCACCCAGCGCGGGTCCGGACGGCTGCGGCCACTGCCTGTTCCGGTGCTGGTGGCCTTGGTCTCTTCAATGACTTCATGGTTCACGCTGTCAAAGACGCGCACCACCTGCCCATCAATATCAACAGCGTATGGGATGTAGATGCCTGAACCCAGCACGACCCGTCCGACCGCCTCTGAGATGGTGGTCTTACCATTGCCAGGAGGGCCATACAGGAAGATCGAACGGCCCGAATTGACAGCGGGGCCCACCTTCTCCATGATCTCCTGCGATACGATCAAGTGAGAGAGCGCGCGCTCTAGCACGGCTTTGGTCACGCTGACCTCTTTGTGCTGTTCCAGAATGCCTGCCATGTAATGGCGAATCGGCACCGGAGCCGCGCCAGCATACTGGGAACGTTCCAGGGCTTCTTGTGCTTTGGTTGTCCCCGCACCAGTGATCACATACTGGTAGGCACCTTCGCCCAGTCCGCCAGCCCCTTTGACTTCTACCCAGCGCTCCCGTTTGAGGAATTCGAGCACCTGGTCAACCACGCCATTGAATGGGAGTTTGATGAACTCGGCGATCTGGTAGCCAGTCATGAATCCGCTGAAATAGAGTGTCTTCAGGATCAACTCTGAAACAAGGCCCATGTTCAGGCCGGTATCGCGGATGCTTTGGATTTCGGGTGGCTCCCACTGGTCGCCGCTGCCGATCCCATACTGTGCCTGGCGCGTCTGCTGCTCTCGCTGCGGACGGCGCTGTGCCGCCTGCTGTTGAGCGATCTGCGCCGCGTAGGGCTTCATGCTTTTGCTCATGGCGTTATTTTCTCCAATGCCTTACCAAAACTGATGATGTCTGCTTCCGTATTATAACAGTGTGACGACAATCTAAGATAGCCATTTCCGGTGGCATCAAAGTGAGGGCGCAACATGACCCCCTCCGCCTTGAGCGCTTCCGCCGCAGCTTTGGCATCGCCAGACCAGGCAAAGGTGACGATGTTGGCGTGGAGATGCGGTGTGATCACCTGGAACCCTTGCCGGTCGAGTTCCTCTATGGCCAGGTCGCTGAGGTGGCTTACCCATTCATTGATTGCGCTAACACCAATCTCAAGCAGCAAGTCCATCGACGCTCTCAGCCCGGCCATACCAATCAGATTCGGTGTACTGTTGTCATACGCGCGGATCATCGGCTGAAGCTTGAAGTCATACTGCAGCCAGTGCTCCCACCCCTCCACGCTGATCGCACTAGCGAAAATGGGTGTCATCTGCTCAAGGAGTGCCTGGCGGATGGCCATGAAGCCGATTCCAGGTGGCCCCATCAAGGCCTTCTGCCCACCAGATACCAGCGCATCAATGTGCATGACTTGCATATCGAGCGGCATCAGCCCGGCGGCCTGCGTTGCATCCACGATCAGCCACAGCCCCCGCTCTTTGCAGAAGGCACCGATCGTGTGCAAATCTTCCTGGCGTCCTGAGAAGAATTGCAAAGCGCTGACGACCACCATCCGCGTTTGAGCGCTCAAGCCAGACTTTATGGCCTCAACGGTCAGCCCGCCTTCCCTGGCCTCCACAATTCGTGTCACGACACCCTTGCTGGCCATATTCATGAACGGATACACATTCGAGGGAAACTCAAGATTGCACACGAGGACTTCATCTCCGGCATGTAGGGGCAAGCTGTGAGCGATCAGATTGATCCCGGTCGAGGTGTTCTGCACAAGAGTGATCTCATCGTGGCTCGCGTTCACCATCTTTTGGATGTTATCTAACAATCCATGTACCAGTGATTCGAAGTGCTCACCAAAGGCTTGATCGCCTTCGGTCGCCAGTGCAGCGCTGAGCTGGTTCATCGCATCCCGGCTTCGCGTTGGAAGGGGTGAGAGCCCAGCATGGTTCAAATAGGTCAAGTCTCGCTTAGTGATTTCGAATTGGGCGCGAATCCAGTCGAGTCTGTAGGATGTGTGGGTTGGGGCTCCCATATGCTGGTCTCCAATGAGGAATTGGTGTGAGCGGATGCAATCAATGCCCCATTATAGCACAGGACCATCTGGGCAATTGGACGATTGTTCCTGCTTGAGCTTCATTCAGAAGATCAGGCTCTTGGTTTTTTGGGCGCTGTTTCGTGAAAACGAGCACAGGCCGTTGCCATTCCGTAGGGTACACAAGTCCTATTGACGATATACTGTTGGAATAGATGGCGCGATTGTAACGCCATAGTGCACTTGCAGTAATAACTGCCGTATCTTAATCTGAGGAGAACGTTCATGATAGATCGTATTCACTGGCTGGGTCATGCTAGCTTCCGCATCAATGGCCCACCCCACAATGATGCGCCTGTCATTTACATCGACCCCTGGCGACTCCCCGCCGATGCAGTACCCGCAGACATCATTCTCATTAGCCATGACCACCATGAGAACTGTTCCATAGAGGACATCAACCTCGTGCGGCATCGTGAAACGATGGTGATTGCTAATCAGAATGTTGCCTCGACGCTTGGCTTCGCCGT
>JAADYZ010000149.1 GCA_010092775.1 Chloroflexota bacterium | reverse complement strand
GGCGGCGGCGGCGGTGGCGGATCATCCAGTGGGCCGACCAGTGTACCTGCTACCATTGGGCCAACGCCGCCCTTCCCAGGGCCAACCAGCACGGTGACGGCGACGGCCACCTTCCCGCCGCCGGGCATTCCCTTTAACCCGACGTCAACGCCCAGGGCGACCAGCACTTTCCCGCCAACGGTGACCGATCAGCCCAGCCCGACCCCAGATGAATCCACGCCAACCGTGCTGCCCAGCGCTACCGCCACCTTAGAAGAAGTGGCCGAGGTAACGCCTGAGGAGCCAGCGGACGAGCGCGAGGATAATCTAGGCGATGTGAGCTGCGGCGTCGTCCCACGTGAGGTCATCGAGACAGAGGTACAACGCTCCTACGAGTCCCTCTCAACCGAGGAATACATCGCGCCGCTGTGGTTCATCTGCCCAGAGCCGCCGCCTGTGGTGGCCATCCCGCTCGATCCGGAGCAGGAGGTCACAACGGACAATCTAAACGAGGTGGTCTTGTATGACTGCAGCGAAGAGGACTGTGCTGAGTTTCGCGGTGTCTCCTTGACCGGTGGCGAAAGCGGCCCTGAACTGGTCTTCAGCGCCAGCTTCTTGCGCGGCCAACCGATTTGTGGGCAGGGCTGCGCCTTCTATCGGGCGGGGCCGCGTGGGGTCGCCTCACTGCTCCCCTTGATCTTCTTCGTGTTTATCCTGGCCAGCTTGCTATGGCTGCTCGCCCTGCTGCTGGCGCGCCGTCGCCGTGACGACGAAGAAGAGGACTCAGCAGACGCCGCGGCAGACGCCGACCTCCAAACCAGCGCCTAGGTCAAAGACACTCCAGGGCCAGCGGTGCTCGCAATGATCGCTGACCCTGTCGATTACGTGCTTTCCAGCTCATCGCGCTTGATGACCCGCCCTGCGAAAGGATTCAACATGACACGCGCAGCACGCTCGGTGCTCATCTTCGGCATCTACATCATTGCTTCCGGATCAGTTCTGTTGGTCTTCCCTGAGGCGATGACGACCTTTATGGGCATCCCGGCCCCGCTGGATGGCTGGGCACGCCTCTTTGGCGCGATGGCGGTCTGGCTGGGGATCTACTATGTGGTCTGCGGTCAAAGCGATGCGAGGGGCTTCATTCAGGCCACCGTCCATCTGCGTCCGACCGTGCTGCCAACCCTCGTCGTTCTCGTGCTGCTCGGCGAGTTTCCAGTGGGTGTAGTTGGGATGGGTGTCGCTGACCTGCTCGGTGCCGTATGGACCTTCCTGGCCATGCGTGCCGATCAGCGCGATCCACGTTTCGCTTAGCTAACAGCTTGGGTACAGCACTCGGCGGGAGTCGCAGGCTGCGATTATAATGGTGGCGCTTGCCCTTAGATGAGGAGAGACAATCCACCATGCCAATCCAATCGCGATCGCGCCTGTCCTGGCGTCGTTTGCTGATGACCCTGTTCGTGTTGAGTGCGGCGGCCCTGGCTTGTAACTTTGCGGACCGCACTGCTGTTGATCTCCCCCTGGCGGAAACCGACCCAGTCGATGCCAATCCGCCCCCGGCTGACCCGGCTGGAGCGGATCGCGATGAGGCTGAACCGGATGCGGACCTGCCAGATCAACCCCCTGCCGCAGGTGCCGACGAACCGTTAGATGTGCAGCCCAAAGTGCTGGAAGTCGTCAACGCGACCGATGGGCCAATCTGTGAGATTTCCGTCACCTCAACCTATGACGAGTTTTGGGGAGACAATCTGCTATCGGAGGACTTGCAACCCGGAGCCAGCTTCACCTATGATGAGTTCGACCCAGAGCTTTATGACTTCATTCCCAACGACTGCGCTGACAACGTCGTTGAGGAGTGGTATGAGATTCCGCTGGGCGAACATCGCATCATCTGGAATATCGGTGGAGAGCTTGTCGCCGGGCAAGGCCCAGGTCCGCAAGCTCCCCAGGTTCCGATCGATTACACGCCACAGTTTGTCGAGACGGACTGCATGATCCCCCTTCCCGGCGACATTCCCGCTCGCTGTGGCTATCTGCAAGTACCAGAGAATCGCTCGGTTCCCGGCAGCAGCACAATCGAAATTGCGGTGGTCATTCTGGAACCGCTCTCCGGGGAGGCCCTGCCCGACCCGGTGATCCATCTGGAAGGTGGGCCAGGCGGCAGCGCGCTGGACTTTCTGGCCGACTCGCCCTACTCGCTGGCGGATGATCCTGTTCTGGGCACATACACGCAGATCTTTGTCGATCAGCGTGGAACCGGCTACTCGCGGCCAAGCCTTAACTGCCCGGAATTGGAAGCAGACTATACCTTTGAGGCGGAGTTTGCCTGCTATGATCGGCTGGTCGGCGAAGGGATTGACCTTTCCGCTTATAACAGCCTCGAAAACGCCGCCGATATCGCCGACCTGATCACGGCTCTGGGCTACGATCAGGTCAATCTCTATGGTGTCTCCTACGGCACACGCCTCGGCTTGACCGTGATGCGCGAACATCCGGAGAACATCCGCAGTGTGATCCTTGACTCGGTCTATCCGCCCGATATTCGCAGCCCATTAGAAGAAGGAACCGCTGCCTGGGGGGCCATCACCAACATTCTGGATGACTGCGCGGCTGATCCCGAGTGCGCCGCCGCCTATCCAGACATCGAAGGGCAGTTGGTCGCCCTGATCGCGGAACTTGAGGCCAATCCACTCGATGTGACCCTGACCGACTACGACTTCGATGAGACCTTCCAGACCACCATCGACGGCTTTGATTTCATCGATACCCTCGTTTCCGCCTTCTATGCGGCGGAGGTCTCGGCGCAGTATCTACCGCGCGCCATTGTTGATCTGCGCAATGGTGACGAGGCCGCCTATGACGCTCTGCGCTATGGCCTGTTCGAATTTGGCTTTGCTACCAACTTTGCGCGCCCCACCCAATCTGAGAGCGACGACTACAGCGACAGCGAAGGGATGTTTAACTCAGTCTCTTGCCGTGAGGAATACGCCTACTACTTTAGCTTCGAAGCGCGCCAATATCTAGACGATCTGGTACCTGCGGAAGTACTCGACCCGCTGATGTGGGGCATTGAGGACTTTTTCTATACCTGCTACTACTGGGACGTGGGCGAGGCCCCAGCCATCGAAGAGACAGCGGTCAACAGCGATATTCCCGCGCTGCTCATTGGCGGCGGCTATGATCCGGTGACGCCGGGGGCCTGGGCCGAACGCGCTGCCGAGACCTTGACCAACGGCTACGCCTATGTCTTCCCCTATCATGGGCACAGCATCACCAGCTTTGTCGACTGCTCTTGGGAGCTGATGGATCAATTCTTGGGTAATCCGGCTGTCGCACCCGATAGGAGCTGCGTGGCTGCACTGCCCCCACCCGATTTTGTTCTACCCGGCGAGCCGATCGACCTGCCGGAATAGCTTGATCACAATGTTAAGGGGCGTTGTGTGGAGCGCCCCGATTTGCTAGGAGAAAACAAAATGTATCGTTTGACGCTTATCGCTGCCATCGTGTTGAGTGTGTTGATGGCCGCCTGTGCCCCGCTGGATGACTTCGAAGACGACGCCTTCTTCGATGACGAATTTGCAGATGAGGAGTTTGTTGACGAAGAAGGCTTTGAAGATGAACCCGAAGCCGCTGGCCCCAGTGCTGAGAACGGCTCATTCACGGAGACCGCCTGTCAGATCGAAACAGCCGGCTATGAGGCCACCTGCGGCTTCTTGACCGTTCCGGAGAACCGGGCGGACAGCGCCAACACCAACCGTATCGATCTGGCGGTGGTGGTGATCCGTGCGCCCTTTGGCAGCCCCGAACCCGACCCGATTGTCTATCTGTCTGGTGGTCCGGGCAGCAGCGCCCTATTGGATTTCGAGGGCGATCCGGAGGGCTTTGTCGAATCGGGCTATATGGATAACCGCGACCTGATCTTGGTGGACCAACGGGGCACCGGCTTCTCCGAACCGACCCTCAACTGCCCGGAGGTTGAGGAGGCCGAGGAGGATCAATTCGCTGCTTTTGAAGCCTGCCGCGATCGATTGGTAGCCGACGGCGTTGACCTAGCGGCTTACAACAACGACGAAAACGCCAATGACATCGCCGACCTGATCACGGCTCTGGGCTACGATCAAGCCAATCTCTATGGAGTCTCGTATGGCACCCGCCTGGCCTTGGGCGTCATGCGCGATCACCCGGAGGTGGTACGCTCTGCTGTCCTGGACTCCGTCTTTCCGCACGATGTCGATGTGCCGCTGGACGAAGCACCCAGCCTGATCGAAGCTTTGGAAGTCATGTACGATCTCTGCGCCGCCGATGCCGCCTGTAACGCCGCCTATCCTGATCTTGAAGCACGGATGCTGCAAACTGTTGCTCAACTTGATGCGGCTCCTGGTGTCGATCCCGATGGCTTCGATGTCGATGGGGCGGCCCTGATCGATGCGACCTATCAGGCCCTTTTCGCCGGGGCGGATGGCGTTCCGCTGGTGCCACGCATGATCTATGATGCCTCCGAAGGTGACTTCAATGCACTGCTGTCTCTGTACGAAGTGGTTGGCTTCACCCGGCGCGCCTATCAAGACGGCGAAGATCGTAGCGACAGCGAGGGCATGTATCATTCCATCATCTGCCAGGATGAATTTGCCTTTGTCGATGTCAACACCGCGGAGCAGCAGAATCAAGCGAGCCTGCCCCCGGAACTCGCTAACGGAGCCTTCGCCGGCGTGCTGGACATTTACGACATCTGCACCATTTGGGACGTCGGCCAGGCCCCCGCGATTGAGAACCAGCCGGTTGTAAGTGATATCCCAACGCTGATCCTGAACGGCAGCCTTGATCCGGCCACGCCCGCCAGTTGGGCCGAGCGTGCAGCGCAGACCCTATCTAGTGGCTACTACTTCGAATTCACAACGGGCTCGCACTCGCTGACCAGCTTCGATGCCTGCGCCATCGATCTGATGGCACAATTCTTCGAGGACCCGAGTTCATCGCCTGACGGCAGTTGCGTGGCCAATGCAGCCCCGCTGGAGTGGGTCCTGCCAGGTGATCCTCTCCCGTAACGGCTGAGGGGTTGAGGCCTGATCCAATCACCCCGAGACCGTAGGGACGAGGCCCGCCTCGTCCGCAGGTGGAAGGTTAGCGGACAACGCCCTGATCCAATAGTCTAGTGCCTGTAGGGACGAGGCCCGCCTCGTCCGCAGGTGG
>JAADYZ010000017.1 GCA_010092775.1 Chloroflexota bacterium | reverse complement strand
TCAAGGCCCAGCCTGCTGGCAAAAACCCCACCGACATTGCCTTCGATGCCACTATTCGGGCTGCTGCGCCCTCCCAACGCCGCCGCAACAAGCGCCATCTGGCCTTCGCAATCGAGTCTCATGACTTGCAGCGCAAAGTTCGGGTGAGCTAGCTGGGGAATCTGATCCTCTTCGCCGTTTACGCCTCCTGGAGAATGGCGGTCGCAGAACGCATGGAAGAGACTAAAGGTGCCATCATATCGCTGCTGACCGATGCCTATCAGCGGCGCGACCGTGTGTGCATGATCGTCTTTCAGAAGAACCAATCGCGCTTAGTCTTGCCACCAACAAATTCGGTTCAGCTTGCTCAGCAGGCGCTTGGGGATGTTCCGGTCGGTGGTAAGACTCCCCTATCAGCTGGTTTGATGATGGCGCATAACGTTTTCGAGCGCGACCGCATCATCCATCCAGATGTGATGCCTCTGCTGATCTTGTTGACTGACGGCGCTGGAAATGTCTCATTGAATGGCTTACCGCCGCAGCAAGAGGCCCAGCTCATTGCGGAGATGATCCGCCAGTCTGGCGTCAGATCACTGGTGGTGAACATGGAGCATGCCAGCTTCGATCAGGGTCTGGCTCAAAATCTGGCAGACAATCTTGGGGGGCCCTGCTATAAGCTGCACGAGCTTCGGGCAGAAGTATTGTACCAAACGGTTCGGGGCGAGCTGGCTTCTTAACTCGAGACCGTTCTAACGCTAATAACTGGTTCAAAATAGGGGGATGTCGTGGCTGTTCTGCCGCCGCCCAATTCTGATTTTGTACAGCCCACCTTGCTGTGCAGCACACCCTGGCGCTATCCATACTACAATGACGCCTTCCAAGCCAATGGTACTGCGCTACTCTCGGGCGGCTTGTGGAAGGGCCTGATGCGCCCTCTTCTGCCCGCCCTCTACATTGAGTGGCGCTATTACAGCGTCATCTCAAAGGCTTTTCACGGCATCGTTGGCTTAGCTCTGGTCAATCCTCACAATCGCTTTGCCGCCATCGCTGAAAGCGGTGTGTTGGTGATTCTGGTCGGGGTAATCAACAGCCCGCGTGACTCCGCCAACTTTGTGGCCCAGCTTGGCACGCCTCAACATCGAGAAATATGTTGGATGCATATGTTCCCAACCGCGTCCTGCGCTTTCGACGATCCACAAGAGGGTTCGCTGGCTGCCCATCACGAGGGCGTCAGCTTACGGATCGATCACCCTAGCACTCAGAAGGCCATCATCAAGCTAGGGAGTGAAAGCGGCTTGGCCGTCGACTTGACGCACAGCGGCGTCCTTGGCAGCGAGATTCCCCCTGCGCTTGCCGAAGACCTGCGACGGGTTCCCGCTGCCCATTGGACCGTTTACTGCCCATCACCACTAGCAGAGAGTACGGGCAGCATCACCCTGTCATCCGAGTTTGCGAAAGAGATCACCAGCTCCCCAGACGCGCTCAATCCAAACAGTATCTCAGGCAGCCTGGTCGACGACATTGGGTCCGGCGACCTCACTCTCGAATGGCAACAAGCCAGTGGCTACTACGAACATAGCTTTGGCATCAATCCGCTGCCCTTGCACGGTTGGGATTTTCTATTTGCTCCTGACTTCGCTCGCAAACAATCCATCGTACTGCAAACTTACCCGCGCAGTCAGCAATTGCGCTTTCTAGAGGTGCTCTGGTCGCAAGACGATCAGTTACGCTATGCCCGCTTTGATGCGCAGCATCTCAAGCTGGATTGGGCAGAAAGCGCTCTTGATCCTCTAATTGGTGTCAAGCTACCGACCAAACGCGTGATCAGGGCTAAACAATACGGCTTACGGATCGAAGTTGAGAACCGGATCGTTTATCAGATTCCGCTGCTGCGCCCGCACAAGCTGGCTGTCCGGCACTTCTTTATCTCTGAACAGATTGCTTTCACCGATTGGCAACTCAGTGACCAGAATGGTCACATTCTGGCCCAAGCCACGGACCACCCCAGTGGGGGGGAGCTAGCTCACGTTCGCCTGCGCACACCGGATTACCGGCGCGCTAGACAATCAAGGTAGCACCATGCAGCGAGATGTCATCGTCATTGGGGCTGGCCCCGCCGGCAGCGCAACGGCATTCCACCTAGCACAAGCAGGGATTGACACCTTGCTGGTCGACAAGGCTGACTTCCCGCGTGACAAGACTTGTGGCGACTGTCTCAGTCCGCGTGCGCAGCACTTCCTGGACAAGATGAGTCTCTTAGAAGGGATCGCGGCGGAGTCACATCAAGCCAAGCGAATGCATTTCTACGCGCCGAATGACGTCTGTTCATCCACCGACATTATTGGCACCGATGAGATGCCCAATCGCACCCTGGTAATCCCACGATATCGCTTTGATCATCTCTTGCAGGAACACGCAATCCATTCTGGAGCGGAGTTCCGGGTGGCGCATGTCAAAACGCTGCTGCACGATGGCGATAGGGTCAGCGGTATTCGGATCAATAGCGAGGCCATTCATGCCAAGTGGGTGGTTATCGCAACGGGAGCAGCCACCGGCCTGCTCGATCAGGCCGGACTCAAGCCCAATGGATCAATACACACACCTGCTGCACGACAGTACTTCGAAGGCATCACAGACCTCCAGCCCGAATTGGAGCTGTTCTTCAATCATATCTCACTGCCCGGCTACGCTTGGCTATTTCCGACAGGGCCAGACAGCGCCAATGTAGGGATATGGTACTGCGGAGATGAGCAACGATCGTCACGGACCTTGCTCCAGCACCTGGTTGAGCAACATCCACGCCTGAAGCATGTGCTCGAACCAGCCGAATCCCTGGGCCCGCTCAAGAGCTATCCTATTCGCTCTGATTTTTTGAGGGCACCAAAGCTGAGCAATGGCGTCTTGGCGGTTGGAGAAGCAGCTGGTCTGGTGAATCCATTCACTGGCGAAGGTATCGACTATGCACTTGAGTCAGCTCATCTGGCCGCACAAGCCATCGTGGCTGCTATGGGTCAAGGTCCGCTAACAATGGGCAGCTTGCAAGCCTACCCTCAGGCACTCAATGCGCATTTCCGCCAGCTCTTTTTGATGATGGCTTTTGCACGGCGCTATGCCTTCAACGAGCGTATGTTCAACCGCATTTTTGGGCGTGGAGCGGCGGGGCAGCAGGTGATTGATACCCTCATCCAGATTTGCTTTGGCGCGGCCAACCCCTTGATCATGGCCAATCCACTGCTGCTTGGAAATCTGATGTTGGCGCGGCAGCCTGAACAGCCTTAACGCAAGACCTGCTCGACCAAGTCAATCAGTTCAAGAGGACTAAAGGGCTTGACAAAGTAGTCTTCTGCGCCTGCCTCCAGTCCTGCCTGTTGATCCTGCGGTTGACCTTTGGCCGTCAGCATGACGATGTAAATATCCTGCGTGATCGGGTCTTGCTTAAGCTGCCGACAAACGTCTAACCCATCGTATTGGCCAGGCATCTGAATGTCCAGCAGGATCAAGTCCGGATGATCCTGATAGGCGATGTCGAGCGCTTGCTGTCCATCTTCGGCCGTAAGAATGTCGTAGGGACCGACCTCCAAAGTCACGCTGACCAGTTCCCGAACCGCTTGTTTATCATCCACGATGAGAATTCGCTTCACCTCTAAGATGTTCCTTTCCAAATGGGGAGGGTCACATGGACCGTTGTGCCACAGCCGACGCGGCTCTCAAACCAAATCTCGCCAGCGTGAGACTCAACGATCGCCTTTGTGATGTACAAACCGAGTCCTGTACCTTCAATCGCAGTATTCGAGGCATGTGCTCGATAGAATTTCTCGCCGAGATGGCGCAGGTCACCCTCACTAATTCCAACACCTTCATCAGAAATGCGGATCAACACCTGATTGTCGCTATAGACCTTTCCATCAATCGTGATGCAACCGCCGTCTGGTGAGTATTTGACCGCGTTGGAGATCAAATTCCGAATGACCTGACCCAACCGGAAGGCATCAGCCTGCACCATCGGCAGTTCTGCCAGATGGATAACCTGAAACTTATGATGTGGTGACGATTCTGCAAAAGTGGGCACGATCGAATCAACCAGATCAATGAGGCGCAGAGGGCTAGCTGTGATCGTCACGCCTCGGCCCATCTCGATGCGTGAAACGTCAAGCAAATCATCGACCAACTTGTTGAGCTGAGTTGCCTGTTCGTTGATCATTCTGAGGTAGCGGCGGCTTCGATCCTCATTCAATTGGCGCTCCAAGAGGATTTCGCTGAAGCCCTGAATAGTTGTTAAGGGTGTACGCAGCTCATGCGCCGAGGTGGATATGAAGTCGGTCTTCTGACGATCCAAGGCGAGCAGTGCTGCATTGGCCGCTTCTAACTCAGCCGTTCGAGACTCCACTCGCTTCTCAAGTTCAGTGATCACCATCTGCACTTGGTCGAAGAGTCGAGCATTCTCCAGGGTAATAGCCGTCTGATTGGCCATCGTTGTAAGCAGGGCTAGATTTACTTGATCAAACATGTAGGGCTTGCTGTGGATCAGGATGATGACACCTGAAACCAACGCACTACTGGTCATAGGGACCAGCAATACGGATTCCATCTCTTGAAGCTGATTGATCGTGCGAAATATCTCGATCTCTTGAAGTTGTGCCTTGTCTTCGCCCTTCAACTGCTGTGGATGACGGGACGTGATGCAGCGACCAATCGGGTCATCATCGACTGGAATGGGGGCGTATATGGTCGCGTCAATTTCGACGTCTTGCACAATGGCATAATTGCAGCGAACCACGCGATGGAATAGATCATAATTCAGCACGAGTATGGCCTCAGCCCCCAACACTGCAACGGCCACATCCTGATACAGCACCCGAAACACTTGTGTGGCATCGAGAGTCGCGGAGAGACGCTTTCCGACCTCATGCAACGTAATCAGTTCATTGTTGCGCTTCTCCAGGTTAGCATTTAGTCGTCGCATCTCGGACTCTGTGCGTATACGCTCAGAGATATCGTGATTGACACCGACAATCCCAATCGCTCGCCCATCATCGTCTCGCACCACAGACAAGGATGAGAGGACGGGGATGGCGAAGCCATCCTTATGAAGCTGGATGATTTCACCTTTCCAGGAGCTATGGGCCTGCAAGTACTCAGCCGTCGGGACGTTAGGAGTGTTGAAATACTGTGTGCGCACCACATCATCCAGGGCCATCCCAAGAACTTCAGAGGACTCCCAACCGTATATTTCTTCTGCGGCTTGGTTCCAACTCAGAATCCTCATGTTCAGATCCGTCGAGATGATCGCGTCGGACACGTTACGCAGCAAGTTGGCTTGATAGCGCATATGGCTCTCGGCCTGTCTATGAAGCGTAATATCCTGAGCGGCCCCAAAGAAACGTCGTTGATGCTCGCCTTCGCCCAGGCTCTCAGGCTTTGCATAGTCTCGCAGCCAACGAACTTGCCCGTTCTTGGTGACGATGCGCAGTTCGCAGACATGCGACCGTCCCTCTAGAAGAATACGGCGATGCTCTCGGACGATCGTCCTGTCCTGCTCATGGACCAGTGCATCCCAGCCGCCTAAGGCCAAGGTCTCCGCTCGTGAATAGCCTGTAATGCGTTCGACCGCTTCCGTTATCCACTCGACTTCTAAACTCCCCTGGCCGTTTAAGATCAAGGCGTACGTGAAATCGGAGGTTAACTCCGAGATCATCCGATAGCGTTCTTCACTTTGCCGGAGGGCCTCTTCTGCCAGACGATTCGCCTCGCGCAGTTTCCTATCATCAAGGGCACGGCGCACAGCGCTGCCAAGCCGGGTCAGCCGATCTTTCAAGAGGTAATCAGCAGCCCCTTGACGCATGCTAGCTGCGGCGGCTTCTTCGCTGACGGTGCCTGTCACCACAAGAAAAGGAATATCCAGATTGCGTTCTTGCAGCAGCTTCAGTGCGGTCAGGGCATCAAACTGGGGCAGCGTATAGTCGGCGAGAATGATGTCCATTCGTTCCGAGAGCTGCTCCAGATATCCTGCTTTGGTTTGCACCTGGATACACTCAAAATCGAAGCCGACTCTGCGCAGCTCATGGAGCAGCAGTTCAGCATCATCTGGGTTATCCTCAAGCAAGAGGATGTGAAGCTTTCGATCCATATTGATGTCTAGTGTGTCACAAGATGTTGCTCGATCGCCAAGGCTACAGCCTCTACGCGGCTCGAGACACTCAATTTTGATAGAATATTGCTCACATGCGCTCGCACCGTGTGTCGGCTGATCACCAAGCGATCAGCAATCTCTGGATTGGTCATTCCTTCTACCATCAGCGCGAGCACTTCAACTTCCCGCGGCGTCAGATCATAGGTTGGCTGAGGCGGGCGCTTGGCCGCTTCAATCAGAGCTTGTGCAGCTTCGGGCGCGAGGGTCGGGCTGCCCGTATGCGCCGAGCGGATCGCACGCGCCAGTTCGTTGACACTGACGTTCTTCATCAAATAGCCAATTGCACCTGCCTTGAGGGCACGGCTGACCAGGTCATCTTGCTCCAAGCTGGTTATAGCTATGACCCGGATGTGTGGATGCCTCTCCAGAATGCGCCGCGTCGACTCAATCCCATCAATGCCAGGCAGCATCAAGTCCATTAACACAACGTCTGGCTGGTAGAGGTCACAGTATTGCACCGCATCTTCACCGTTGCTGGCTTCGGCCACCAACTCCAGATCATCAAACTCGTCGAGGATGGCAGTCATTCCCATACGAACCATCGCGTGATCATCGACAATTAACAGGCGAATCGTCTCGTCAGTCATTCGTTATCTCCTGTTGCGTGGGAGCATGCCAGGTCAAAATCGTTTGTGTACCCTGGCCAATCTGGCTTTCGATCTCAAGACTAGCGTTGATTTTTGCAGCGCGTTCGCGCATGATGTTCAGACCAAAATGACCCGGTGGAATCTGCAGGGGGTCAAAGCCTCGCCCATTGTCGGCGATGGTCAGTTGAATCACGTCTTCCTTGCATGCCAGAGTGATCTCTGCACAGGTGGCATTGGCATGGCGCACTGTGTTATTGAGCGTCTCTTGGGCAATGCGGTAGAACGTCACCTGGACATCATCAGGGAGTGAAACAAGCGCCCCCATCGTTGACACATTGATACTGACGCCGGTCCGGCTAGTGACAGCGGCGGCCAAGCGAGTCAGCGACTCAACCAGGTTGACATCTGTTAGAGCAGTCGGTCGTAGTTCGAGCAGCAGGGCTCGCATTTCAGCCAACGCGCCGCGCGTCAATTGGGACAACTGGTCAAGCCGCTGGCGCCCTTTCTCTGGATTGTGTTCCCAGACCTGCGGCACAATGTCCGCGATCAAGGTTGCTGACCACAGCGTTTGGCTAACTGCATCATGTAAATCACGGGCCAGCCGTTGGCGTTCTTCAAGAGCAGCCAATTCCTGAGCCTGCTGATACAGACGTGCATTCTTGATGGCAATCGCAGCCTGATCAGCAATGGCCAGCAGCCGCTGTTCAATTGCAGAGGTGAAGACGTTGGGTGTTCGGCTGCTCAGGTTCAGAAAACCGATGACGTCATCATCCAGGCGGATCGGTGCGCCAATGTAGGATCGGATGTCTGGCAGGCTGTGCATTTCCGGCCAGTTTTCGTCAAGATGAGTGTCATGGACACAGACCGGTTGTTTGGTCAGCATCATCTGGTGGAGAAGCGCGACACGGCTGACCACCAGCACTGTAGTATCGATTTGCGCCGCTGTCGCCTCATCATAGCCGCGGCTTCGCTCAATCTGCGCGCGCCCCTCATGAATGAGCATAATATCGGCTGCATCGTGTGGGACAACCCATTCCAGATTGGCCAGGATGCGTTCCAGAACTTCGGGTAAGTTCAAGGTGCTGTTCAGGGCTGCTGCGATGTCGGCCAGAGCTTGGGCAAATGCGCGCTGTTCGCGCTCAGTCGCTTCGGCCAGCTTGCGGTCGTTGATCTCCTGCATCAACAGCGCATTCTTCTGAGACAGCTCAAGCGTGCGCACGCGAACCCGTTCCTCCAATTCATCATGAGCCCGCCGCAGTTCAGCCTGAGCAACCTTGCTTTCTGTTTGATCGTGGAAGACAAGAACCCACCCAGTCGTGTTGCTCGTCTGGAACTGTGCAATGCTTACAAGATAGTGTCGCTCTTCGATCGTCAGTTCGATGTGGGCAATTGACAGGCCAGGTTGCAGAGCCCAATGAAGGCCCTGTAAGGCATGGTCCGCCCGTAAGACTTCAGCGATAGGTTTACCCAGGATCGAGTTAAGGTCAGCGCCAGCCATGCGGACAAAGGACTCATTCGCCTGTGTGATCGCCAAACCCTCAGTCAGCACAACAAGGCCATCGGGCGTGCTAGCAAAGATCGCGTTAAGCGTCTCCAGCGCTGCTTCTAGCTCCTGACGACGAGAACGCTCAATGACGTAAATGCGCGCTAAATCTTTGCCATAGCGAATTGCCTGCTGATGGGCAAGTTCAGCTTGGCGAATGGTCTCTGTGAAAGGGGGGGGGTGTTCTTCGGGCATAATCACTTGCTCTCGTCACGACATAAATCCCGGCGTTTTTGTGTGAGACAGCTATCATGACAATCCTGGCAGCCCGTGTGTATTCAGTATATCAAACTTATGAAGCGAGTGGCATAGAAGGATGTTTCTATATGCATACAGTCAGATGCTTCAAAAGCACGCTATACTCCGCGCTATGCAACGCCAAGCTTTCATCCAGGGTGCGAGAGATACCATACCGTTGGTCTTAGGGGCGATCCCATTTGGAATCGTTTATGGCGCATTGGCTATCAATAGTGGCTTGAGCGGTGAAGCAGCCTTCGCCATGTCTGCATTGGTCTATGCTGGCAGTGCTCAGTTCATTGCAGCGGGCCTGGTTGCTGAGGGAGTCAGCATCGCGCTGATCATCTTGACCACCTTTGTCGTCAACTTGCGCCACATGCTCTACGCCGCCTCGGTAGGGCCCTTCCTCAAACACCTACCAGAGAGCTGGCGAGCCACTTTAGCCTTCTTCCTTACGGATGAAACCTATGCTGTCAGCATTATCCAGTTTGCCAAAGAGGATCGAAGTGAACATCCAGAATGGTATATGGCAGGCAGCAGTGCGGCTATGTACATCAACTGGCAGATTTGCACATTGATCGGTATTGTTGCCGGTCAGCGATTCGAGAACGCTATCGAACTCGGTCTGGACTTTGCGATGGTCGTGACCTTCATTGGGCTTGTTGTGCCGCTGATCATCACCCGCCCGATGCTAGCATCTGCCTTATCGGCGGCTGTGAGTTCAATCCTGCTTAATGGACTGCCAAATCGCGCGGGGCTGTTAATTGCGGCTCTGATCGGTGTTGCTGTCGGGGTGATCGCAGAAATGCTTCAGAAGGATAGCCCATCGCCTATCGCAAGCGAGGCACAATCGTGACCGCAACGATGGAGATCGTTCTGATTGGCGGAATGGCGCTGGTGACTTATTTGATCCGCTATCCAGTGATGTCACTTGTTGGGCGGGTGCAGCTCCCTGAGCGGTTCATTCAGGCGTTGAAGTATGTGCCGGTTGCGGTCCTCACGGCGATCATTGCCCCGGCGATGCTGCTGCCGCAGGGGCGTCTCGATCTGAGTTTGACCAATGCATCGCTCCTGGGCGGCATTGCCGCGATTGGCATCGCCGCCTTGACCAAGAACCTGTTAATCACCATTGTTGGCGGTCTGTTGATCTTCTTCTTGCTGCAAGCCCTGCTTGTCTGATTAGAGCTCACCTAAGTAGGCTTCACGCACCATCGGATTGGTCAGAAGCTCCTGCCCACTACCTGTCAATACGATTTGGCCAGCTTGCAGCACATAACCCCGATCACTGATGGACAGTGCAATCTGGGCGTTTTGCTCCACCAAGAGTATGGTTGTCCCCTCACGATTTAGCCGGTCAATGATGGTAAAGATCTCCTGGACTAGAATTGGCGCCAATCCCATTGAGGGTTCATCGAGCAGGAGCAGGCGCGGCTGGGCCATCATTGCCCGCCCAATCGCCAGCATTTGCTGCTCACCGCCAGAAAGGGTGCCACCGAACTGGGTTTGGCGTTCTTTCAAACGCGGGAAAAGCTCAAAGACCAACTCTAGATTGCGCTTAAACTCGGCCCGATCTCGTCGAGTATAGGCGCCAAGTGTCAGGTTCTCCAGGACGCTCAGGCGGGCGAAGATACGCCGTCCCTCAGGGGACTGGGTGATTCCCTTGAGCACAATATCATGCGACGGGAGAGTGGTGATGTCTTCCCCTTCGAAGACGACTTGTCCCTCACGAGCATGAACCACGCCGCAAATCGTGTTAAGAGTGGTGGACTTCCCTGCACCATTCCCCCCGATCAACGTGACAATCTCGCCTTCGTTGACTTCAAGCGAGATACCCTGCAAGGCATGGATATTGCCGTAAAAAGTGTGAATGCTGTCGACACTTAGAACCTGTCTCATACGTCTTCTTCCAAGGGTTTGCCCAAATACGCTTCGATCACACGTGGATCACGCTTGACCTTATCCGGTGGACCTTCTGAAATCTTCTCGCCATGATCCAACACAGTTACCTGATCAGAGATACCCATCACCACCCGCATATCATGTTCGATCAGTAAGATCGTCTGGCCGCGCTCGTCACGCAGCCGTCGAATGAACTCAGTCATGGCCGCTGTCTCTTGCGGATTCATACCAGCAGCCGGTTCATCCAGCAGGAGCAAGTGAGGCTCATTGGCCAACGCGCGGGCGATCTCTAAACGACGTTGGTCACCATAAGGTAGATTGCGGGCCATCACATCGGCCTTATCCTTGAGGCCGATAAAGCGCAGCAAATCCATAGCCATCCGATATGCGTCGCGTTCCTCCGCTACAGTAGATGGACCACGAAGCACAGCACCGATCAACCCCTTTTTCATACGCGGATGATGACCCACCATAACATTCTCAATGACTGTCATCGTGTTGAAGAGGCGGATGTTTTGATAGGTGCGCGCGATGCCCAGCTTGGCGATCTTATCTGGCGCGATGCCAATCAGTGACGCACCTTGAAATAGAACATCACCTTCCTCGGGGATGTAGAAACCGGTGATGCAGTTGAAGAAAGTTGTCTTCCCTGCACCATTTGGGCCAATCACACTGGCGATGGTGTGTTCTGGCACCTGTAGATCAACACTATTGACGGCTGTCAAGCCACCAAAGCGCTTTGTCACTGATTGCGTTTCAAGGACGATACTCATCGGGTCGCCGCCTGTTTCTGCTCTTCGACATCCGCTTTGATAGGCGTTGGAGCTGCCGAAGTCGCCGAACTCAGTTCGATGGGGACCGGCTCGTCTTCATCGCTGAATTGCAGGCGGGTTCGCTGCGAGGGCCACAAGCCTTCTGGCCGCAAAATCATCATGACCACCAGGAGCCCACCAAAGACCAATACACGATATTCGTCAAGCTGTCGCAGAATCTCAGGCAGACCTTTCAAGGCAAAGGCACCCAATATCACGCCGGGGATGCTGTTCATGCCGCCAACGATCACAACGGCTAGCACGTTGATTGACACCAGCAGCGTATGATCCTCCGGCCCTGTGAATTGATTCCGTGAGGCGAACAGCACACCGCCCAGGCCAGCAAAAGCCGCCCCCATACCAAATGCGAGGAGCTTGTAGTTCAGTGTGTTGATGCCCATAGCCTGTGCGACAGTCTCATCTTCTCGCATGGCAATCCAAGCCCGACCCACCCGAGAATTCTTCAGCCGGATCGTCACAAAGATCAGCAAGAAGATACCGACTAAAATGAAATACAAGAAGGTGCGTTCGCTACCGATTTCAAGGCCAAACAGCGAGGGCCCACTGATATCGCGCACCCCACGCGGGCCACCTGTGAAATCCTTCAGCAGGTCACTACGGATCAAAATGCGGATGATCTCGCCCAAGCCAAGCGTCACGATAGCCAGATAGTCACCGCGCAGGCGCAGCACGGGCACACCCAGAATAACGCCAGCCAGGCCAGCCAGGACAATACCAAAGATCAAGGCCGTCCAAAAGTCCCATAAGACGCCAACCGGCTCAGGAGCCGTCAACAAACCAACGGTGTAGGCTCCAACCGCAAAGAAAGCCACGTTACCCAGATCGAGCAGGCCAGCCATACCTACAACGATGTTCAGACCCAACCCCATGATGACGTAAATACCGACCGTGCCAAGCACAAAACTCCAATAGTCGTTGAGAAACTGCGGCACGATCATCACTACAGCGATGACGGCAGCCCACACGACATAGCGCGTTATTGGGCTGTTTTGCGCCTGAGCCACAATAGGTAGTCTCGCTAGGCGGTCACGCGTGTTGCTAATCATCTGCCCGACTGGCCCACGCCAAGGGCCACGACCAATCCAATTCAACAGGCCACCAGTCGCACCACTCAGGGCAAAAATTAACACATGGGCCCCACCAGCAAGAATCGGTGATAAGCGCAATGCTAAGCTTTCGATAGCAGTCGGAGAGAGCTTGTCGAGATACTCACGCAGGTCAATCTCACTCAGAGCCAGTGACCGAAGGATGATAATCATGAGGCCTGTTGTGGCACCAGTGATCAAACCTGCGATTAGTCCGCTCAAGACAGCGCCACTCAAGGGGTCTGGTTCTTCTTTGCGGGCTGCTGCGAAGCCCGCCACTACGCCCATCACAAATAGAAAAGCCGCCGTGTTGATGACTTGCCCGGTCTCGACGTCAATATTCGTCGTCGCTTCCTGCAAGATCACATTGATCGTCTCAGGGACACCGATCAAGATCAGAAACACCATGATGAAGCCGAAGATCAGCCCGGCCCGTGTACCATTACGGATGGCCATTTAGACTTTCTCCTCTGCAACCACTTCGCCCAGAATACCTGACGGACGAAAGACCAGGACCAGCACCAGGATAGAGAAAGCAATCACATCCTTTAGCTGGAAGTCGAGGCCCAAGAACGCTGGGCCGAGTGCCTCAACCACACCCAATACCAATCCTCCGACCATCGCTCCGGGTATATTCCCAATCCCACCAAGCACCGCCGCTGTAAACGCTTTGAGGCCCGGCAAGAACCCAATGAAATGATAGACGATGCCGTTGTGGAGTCCCCACATAACACCTGCTGCACCTGCCATCGCACCACTCAATGCAAAAGTCTGTGCGATCACACGATCGACATTGATTCCCATCAGTGCTGCGGCCTCTTGATCTTCAGCGATCGCACGAACAGCCTGCCCGAAGCGCGTGCGCTGGATGATGAAGTAGAGCAGGGCCAGCAATAATAGAGACCCGACAAACACAAAGGTTCCGGTATAGGTAATCAGAACGGGTCGCCCACTGATCATCACTTCAAAACCAGCGCCTCGGCTCAGAAAATCCGGGTTGGCAAAGGCGCGCCGTCGCGGACTAAACATCAGTTGAGCAGCATTTTGCAGAAACAGTGAGGCACCAATAGCGCTGATCAAGGCAACCAAACGAGGGCCACCGCGCAGCGGACGATACGCAACTCGCTCTAGCAGCAAGCCCATACCCGTTGACACGGACATTCCGGCGATGAAGGCCAGGATGATGGAGATAATGGGATAGGTGTTGAGAAAGCTCGTTTCGGCTCCGGCGGGGATGGCACCGAGCGCCTCGAACACGAAGTAAGCGGCAAAGGCACCCAACATCATAACCTCGCCATGGGCGAAATTGATCATGAATAGGATGCCATAGACCAGCGTGTATCCAATCGCGATCACTGCATAAACAGCACCAATGACAAGACCAGAGATCAAAAAGCGGGTCCAGGTATCGAGGCCATACAGATCATCAACAAACAGCACGTACTGCAAGCGATAGAGCAAGAAGGCGGTAATGCTGACCGCTACCACGATCTGGACCACTTGGTATGGGCGTATTCTTCGCCGCCTTAGGCCACGCGGGGCCGTTTGCGTCTCGACAGCCATGACAAATCCCCTTATACATCCTGACGAGATGAATCCTACGTTTCAACCTTGCGTGTCTAACCAAGAGTGGGGCGGTGATCGATCCGCCCCACTCCATGCCTTAGGGTTTTGAGTGCAACTGAGCCTATTCAGTCGTTGCCCATGCACCATCTTGGACACTGAAGAAGGTTGGGCCAGCCGTGTTGCATTCACCGTCTTCATTGCAACTGATCGTACCAGTCAGGCCTTCAAAGCCAGACAAGCCACGGACAGCGTCGATCAATGCTTCGCGCGGAATGTACAGGTTACCGTCGTCACCCAGGACAGCGACGTCACGAATAGCAGAGATCAGGGCAGAGACAACATCGTAGCCGTGCCAGGTGAAGGTTGACAGCGAGCCAGCCGCACGACCATATTCTGCTTCGAATGCTGCGTTAAACTCGTCGACCGCTTCAGACTCGGGCGGCAGAGCAGCCGTTGCAATCACGCCCTCAGCGTTGTCGCCTGCCTGCTCCAGCAAGGTCGCGCCGAAGATACCGTCTGCCCCAATGAACACAACCTCATTCAGGCCGACGATTCCCAGGCCGTTGATGAGCGCCGCACCTTCAGCATCGTAACCACCGTAAAAGATTGCTTCCGGACCAAGCGCCTGAACAGCCGTCAGCGGCGCAGTATAGTCTGTCTCGCCTGGGGTGATGGCCGAGAAATCTAGCACTTCACCGCCCAAGGCGACAAACTCATCTTGAACAATCGTCGCCAATCCTTCACCATAGGTGTCACCATCGTGCAGGGCAACCATGGCACGGATTTCGAGGGTGTTGTAGAGGTACTCGGCAATGAAACGACCCTGAATGGAGTCAGTGAATGGAATGCGATTGAAAACATCCTGGTCGCCACCAGTCAGCGCCGGGTTGGTGGCAGACGGGGAAAGCATCGGAAGGCGAGCTTCATTATAGATCGGGATAGCCGCCTCTGTAGAACCAGAGAAAGTATGACCGGCGATCGCTACAACCTGTGGGTTGGAGGCGAACAGGTTGGCAACGGCAGCGCCACCTTCACCTGAACCGCCGGTATCCTCAACCAACAGTTCGAAGGAGAAGCCTTCCAAGTCCTCAGCCTGTGCAACGGCGAGCAAGCCAGCGTCAGAAATGTCGGTGCCGAATGCGGAGAAGTCACCCGCGGTTGGGCCAGCATAGCCAATCTTGATGGTGTCGCCCGGAGCAAATACCGCACAGGCATTTTCCTCGGCACATTCTTCTGGCATGGCACCCATGTCATCAGCCATGTCGTCATCAGCCATGTCATCTTCGGCCATGTCGTCTTCTGCCATGTCATCTTCGGCCTGGTCATCTACGGCGGCCTGGACCAGCGCACCGGGGGGTACCTCTATGACCGCACCTTGGTGGCGGAATTGCGCCGATTGGGGGATGCGGTGGAGGTGATCAACCTGCCGCCGCGCGGCCCAATTGGACGGCAGCTGCACAACCTCGGACGGCTGCCCGAGGCGTGCCGGCGGGTCGACCTGCTGTTGCAGGACGAGCTGTGCCACCCCTCGCTGTGGGCGCTCAACCTGCGCCTGCGGCGGCTGCCCAAGGTCGCGAT
>JAADYZ010000148.1 GCA_010092775.1 Chloroflexota bacterium | reverse complement strand
GCTGGGGCAGATGGAGATCGCGCCCGCCGCCTCCGATGATCCGTCCGGTACCTCCGGGGCGCGCGACCCCCCCCCCCCCCGCCCCGCCCCCCCCCCCCCGCCCCCACCCCCACCCCCCCCCCCCCCCCCCGGCCCAATAGGCGCAGGCCCGGATAAATGGCATTCGGCCCCGCGAGTTGGTTCGCCGCGACAATCTCATCGATGCTGACACCAAACACCAGACTGATTCGATAGAGGGAGTCGCCGCGCCGCACGCTGTAGAGCAGGCCGTCAGCCAGGTCAGCCTCAGCGTAGGCTGGCCCTGCCTCGACTGCTTGGCTGGGCCGCAGCAGCACACCGATCAGCACAGCGGCGATGGCTGGCAACACCAATGAACCAGCCATCCAAGCGGGGGCAAAAAGGCGGCGGAGATCGAATGGCGTAGTGCGACGGATCATAGCGGGCCTGGCTCTTGTCACTCGTTTGCCCAAGTATAGCCCTGATCCACGCCGCCCGCCGATTAGCCGACTGAGGCCGACTTCGACGGCATTCTTAAAAAGGCGAAGATCAAGCCGCCCAATGCAGCCATGATCGAGTTGAGCAGCAGAAAGCCAATGGCAACCACACAAAGAATGGCGACCAAGGCAGCGATACCACCCGTCGCAGGCAGCAGCGACTCCGCCGAGTCGAGGCTCGCGGCAAACAAGGTTATCCCCAGTACGGCGGTGCAAGGCACTACAATCACCGCATTCATCACCAGCGACACCAGCTAGCCCCTCGCACCTGACACGGCTCCACCCAATGCCCATAGCCCAGCTTTGACCTGGTAGCCGTTCTGCTCCGTGAAATAGCCGTAGGCCACCCCTGAGGCCAGATAAACAAACGGCAGCAAACAGCTACATATGATGCCCAAACCGATGGCCGATACAGGAATAGCAATCGCCAGGGTGACCGCGCCTAGCAGGCCGCCGACGACCACGCTTTTGAACAGAGCATTTCTGTCTAGGCCCGCTGATTGAATGCGGTCCTGTGCCGCGCGAGCCACCGATGTGCCGCCTGAGGGTCGGGGTGGACTGACCACCTTCGGTGCAGATGCGGATGCTGGCATGTCTGATGAGGAGAGACGCTCGGTGCGCGCCAGCTCAGTGCCCTCATCCTGCACCCTGAAGGTCTCATCGCCAATCGTGATGAGGTCGCCCGCTTTGAGCGATTGCGGCGCTGTAAGCTTCGCCCCGTTGAGCAAGGTGCCATTCGTGCTTCCAAGGTCTTCCAGGATGAAGTCGTCGCCTTCACGCGTGATGCGTGCATGTTTACCCGAGGCTCGCGGACTATCGACAACAATGGTAGAAGTCGGCGCGCGGCCAATCATGATCTCAGGCGAATCTAACTCCGTAACGTCGCCAGTCGAGCTTGCAAGCTGCATTGGATGTCCCCTTGCTGAGGTGATGCTCAAATCAGATGGGGGCAGTATGTCTTCAGCGCCGGAGCTTTCCAACTGATCTTCTTCCTCATTTGTGATGACCTTCGACGGCCAGCAGAATCAAAGCAGGGCGACCCAAGGTCGCCCCGCTGGCATTGATGCCGTGAGAGGCGACTATCGAAGCTGGATGTAGCGCTCAATCATGGAACGGAGTTCGGCCACGTCGCTGTCCTGGGTGCTGCCGTAGACCTCATCGGTGATGGTCAGCAGCAGTTCCGGGTCAGCGGTCTGGGCCCAGGCACGGCCCGACAGCAAATCAGCGAAGGCGGCCACCGCCACCGTCATGCGGAAGCGGGGCGCGGCCTCTTCAAAACTCGCGGCGAACTCGTTGACTGTCAGGCTGCGCTGAATCTCGGTCACCTCGCCCGTTTCGGGGTCTTCCCACCGCAGGAAAGTCGTCGCCGCGATGGCGTCACCTTGGGCTTGCTCGCTTAAGACCACCTCATAGAGGGCGGTAACACTGTGCCCCGCACCGATCTCACCGGCATCAACCTCATCGTTGCGGAAATCCTCATCAGCGATGTCACGGTTCTCGTAGCCCACCAGGCGATAGGCTTCGACTACCGCCGGATTGAACTCAACCTGCACCTTGGCGTCACGAGCAATGGTCAGCAGGCTGCCGGTCAAATCCTCCACGAAGACGCGCTCGGCTTCTGCCTGGCTATCGACGTAGAAGTACTGGCCGTCACCGTCGTTGGCGAGTTGTTCCATCAGAAAGTCGTTGAAGCTGCCCATTCCAAAGCCAACCGTCGTCAGGGTGATGCCTTCACGGGCCTGGAGGCGTACACTTTCCAGGATCGCTTCCGGTCCGGTCGCGCCGACATTGGCGACGCCATCCGAGCAGAGAATAATGCGGTTGATACGGCTGGGGTCGAAGTTGGCGGTCGCCATCTCATAGGCCAGGCGCAGGCCTTCCTCTGCATTGGTAGAGCCTTCACTCTGCAAGTTGTAGATCACCTCGATCAGCAGGGGGTCGTCGGCGTTGCGCGGCTCGGTGATCACCCGGCCAGTCGAGCCATAGACCACGAGGCCGACTCGATCGGTCGGGCGGAGGTTCTGCACCAGGGTGGTCAGGGCCAGCTGGACGGCCCCCAGGCGATTGGGATTGTCCATTGAGCCGGAGACATCGACCACAAAGATCAGCGTGGAGTCGGTGCGTTCTTCATCGGGCACATCGAAGCCCTGAATGCCCACACGCATCACCGTTGTATCCGAGAAGGGTGTTGGGGCAGCGTCCATCAGGATGTTGAAGGCATTGTCTTGCGGCAGGGGATAGTCTTGATCGAAGAAGTTGATGAACTCCTCCGGGCGAATCAGGCTTGGCGGCGGCAGTTGACCGCTGTTCATCAGATAGTTGCGGGCCTGCGTATAGGAGGCCGTATCGACATCGACGGCAAAGGTTGAGAAGCTGTCTTCAGCGGTATCCACAAAGGGATTTGGCGCGATCTCTTCGGCAGGAACGGGTGTGGCTTCTGCTTGTTCGGGGGCCGCAGCCTGCGTCGGCGCAGGGGCGAAGGCTGCCTCATCAACAGAACCATCTTCAGCCATC
>JAADYZ010000147.1 GCA_010092775.1 Chloroflexota bacterium | reverse complement strand
TCCGTCCCATGTCCGTGACAAAAAGAACACATGGGCGCAATCAGCAACGTGACATAATGCTCACACCCTTTTGAGAAACCATGCGGGGGTTCCCGTCGAAAAAGCCCATGTGTTCTTGTGGTTACTGTGACTGCGACACGCCTTGAAAGACGAACATGTGAGCGGTGTTATCTCTTTCAATCAGAAGGATTGATATTATGTCAACTTTTAAGAAAAAGGTACGTGTAAAGGTATCTTAGACGTACCTTTTTTCTTGTGTTACAATAGCCGCAACGTGACATAATTTTGCATGCGAGGAGTCGCACCATGACGGATCGATCCGAGGTCCTGGTTCCAGCCGAACCATCCCCCGCACTGGCCCGCGCTGGCGTGGCGGTCGAGCGCTTGCGTGCATTACGCAACGCGGCAGAGCGTGCTACTGTCCAGACGATCTTTAGCCGCTTCCAGGAAGGCTGTGCGGCGAAGACCCGCCGCGCCCATCGCTCTGATCTGACCCTCTTTGCCCGTTACCTCGCTCAGGGTGGTGTGCTGGAGATTGACCCCGATGATAGCCCCGCGCTGGATGCCTTTGCTCGCGACCTGCTGGCGCAGCCCGTCCTGTGGGAACTGCTCAGCCCCGGCCTGGTCGAACTCTTCCGCCAGTGGCTGCTTGACCAGGGCTACACGATTGCTGCCATCAACCGGGCGCTGGCCACCCTGAAGACCTACACGGGGCTGGCGTTTCAGGCGGACGTGCTGTCCGAAGTGGTGTATCAGCAGATTCGTTTTATCAAAACCACCAGCCGCAAGCAGGGCCGCAACATCGACGAGTCCCGTGCCCAGACCCGCCTGCGCCAGAAGGATTCGCCCATCGAGATTAGCCGCGAGCAGGCGCGGGTACTCAAGCGGCTCGACGCAGGCACCCCCGACACGCCGTTGCGCCGCCGTGACCGGCTGCTCATGTGTTTGCTGCTTGACCACGGATTGCGGGTGGGCGAGGTCGCCGACTTGCCCGTGACCAGCATCAACCTGAAAGCTCGTACCCTGCACTTCTACCGACACAAGGTGGACAAGACCCAGACCCACCGCCTGACCCGCGACACGCTGGCGGCAGCGACGGCCTATTTGCAACACGATGCGCCGCCAGTGGGTAAGCTGCTCCTGGGCAGCCACCCCAACAAAGGTGGGCAGCTTGCGGGCAGCATGTCACTGCGAGCGATCCAGAAGCGCGTGCAGTGGCTGGCGCTGAAGCACCTGGGCCGCGACTATCCCCTCAGCCCGCACGATTGCCGCCACTACTGGGCGACCCAGGCGGCACGGAATGGCACTGATCCCTTCACGCTTCAGGAAGCAGGCGGGTGGAGTTCGTTGGCAATGCCGCGTCGGTATATTGCGGAGGCCGCGATTGCGAATGAGGGGTTAAGACTAGGTGAGGAAGATAATGAGATCGACTGATGGCGGTTAGCATACTATATGATCGCTTAAGACACGACTGTGCTACCGTATCCTAGTTGAGCAATCTGGTGTACAATTGGCTTAAGAAGAAAATGGTTTGCAGGGGTAATCGCTTGAAACTTGAACGACAGAGGTATCAATCCACTGATCCTTCCTCTGCTAGCGGACGGGAGCGTGGTGCCATCTTCACACGCCGTGAGATCGTTGATTTCATTCTTGATCTCGTTGGGTATACTGCTGACCGACCGCTTATGCACATGCGCCTTTTAGAACCTGCGCTTGGGAATGGGGATTTTCTGCTGCCAGTGATTGACCGGTTGCTATCAGCCTGGCACGCCCATTCATACAATGGGCGTGATTTTACGACATTGATACCTGCAATTCGCGGAGTAGAAATACACCCCGAAACATTTCTTGCTGTCCGTAAAAAGGTGATAACCTTTCTCACTGAACGAGGACTCGAAAGTTGCGAAGCTGCGACTCTCGCAGATGCATGGCTCGTGCAAGGTGATTTTCTGCTCGTTGATTTTGACACCGGCTTTCACTTCATTGTTGGTAATCCTCCATATGTGCGCCAGGAGTTGATACCCGATGCCACCATGGCAGTCTATCGTGCCCGCTTCACCACCATCTATGATCGTGCCGATCTCTACATCCCGTTTATCGAAAAGTCGTTGGATTTGCTTGAGGAACGTGGTCATCTCGGCTTCATCTGTGCTGACCGATGGATGAAAAACCGCTATGGTGGTCCACTTCGCAAAATGGTATCCGACAGGTATCATCTGAAAACCTACGTCGACATGTATGGTACGTCAGCGTTTCTTACTGATGTGATAACATATCCAGCCATTACTGTTATCGCACGTGAGCAGGGTCAGGTGACACGGGTCGCGCATCGTCCTGCGATAGAGGCGCGGGAACTTTTCCATCTTGCGTCAGCACTGACGAGCGAGCAAGATCGCGATACTTCGAAGGTCAAGAGTCTTCACGGGGTTGCTGCTGGCTCAGAGCCGTGGATCCTTGAGTCAGCAGATCAAATTTCCTTGATCCGCCGATTGGAGGCAGAGTACCCCACCTTGGAGGATGCGGGCTGCAAGGTGGGCATTGGTGTAGCAACTGGAGCAGATAAAATCTTCATCGCGCCGTTTGATGAACTCAATATTGAACCTGATAGGAAACTCCCGCTTGTTACCACACGGGATATTCAGTCCGGGAACGTCACGTGGCGAGGTCTCGGCGTAGTAAATCCTTTTACTGATGATGGTGAGTTGGTTCAACTCGATCATTACCCTCGTCTGAAGCAGTATCTCAGTGCCCGAAAATCAGCGGTTGTCAAACGGCACATAGCGCAGAAATCACCAGCTAGCTGGTATCGTACCATAGATCGTATTTATCCTCGCCTTGCTCTGGAACCCAAGTTGCTGATCCCCGATATCAAAGGAGTAGCTCATATTGTTTATGAGCAAGGGCAGCTCTACCCTCATCACAATCTCTATTACATCACCTCGGAAATTTGGGATCTGAAAGCGCTTCAGGCTGTGCTACGCTCAGGTATTGCACGTCTGTTTGTATCAGTCTATTCACCGCGTATGCGTGGCGGATATCTGCGCTTCCAGGCGCAATATTTGCGGCGTATCTGTGTTCCGAGGTGGCAGGAGATTTCTGCTGACCTCAAACAGCAGTTGATATCCGCAGCTGAACGAGAGGATACACACGCCTGTAACCAAGCTGTTTGTCAGCTCTATCGGCTTTCCGACACGGAACGGGAGGCTCTTGGTGGAAATGGGGGCTAGATTGCTATGGGGCTCGATCTGGTCAGTTACGATACCAAAGCGCGAGAGGCCATAAAGCTCTTTTGGGCCAATCGAGAGAAGGCGCGGCAAAAACAGATAGAGTCTGGCAGTAGAGATACTGGTGAGCGGGGCAGTGTGACGGCTGGCAAAAACATGGACGGTTTCGTTGCATTGGTTATTGATATTGTGCGAGCAAACGGATTAGATCGAGCCGATATACATCAAAAGCGTGCACTTCTTACCCTGCCGGGGTATTTCCGACCCACCAAATTGTGGGATTTGTTGATCATCAACGAAGGGCGTCTTGTTGCTGCGCTCGAATTTAAGAGCCAAGTTGGACCTTCCTTTGGCAATAACTTCTATAATCGGGCTGAAGAAGCTATTGGTGTGGCGCATGATCTTTGGACGGCTTATCGATAGGAGGCTTTTGGGAAGCAGCCAAAGCCGTTTGTTGGCTGGCTCATGCTGGTCGAAGATGCCCCAGAGTCTCGTTCCCCTGTTCGTGATACGTCGCCACATTTCCCGGTATTCAAGGAATTTCAGGGGACATCGTATGTGCAGCGGTATAATCTTCTCTGT
>JAADYZ010000146.1 GCA_010092775.1 Chloroflexota bacterium | reverse complement strand
GGTTTGGATTATCGAGTCGTTTGCTGGCCCAATCGTTGCTGCCATAAGCCACCGTTATCAAATTGGGCGACCACGGAAAGTGTGGGTCCAGCGAGCCCGAGTCAAAGACATGCCCGGCCTCCCCTTGATTGAGTACCTCCGCTTGAAACAGATTTCCCAGTTGGTTTGGGTAGATCGAGTCGGGGCTGATGGCGTCCAAGCCCTGGGTGATGCTGTCACCCAGGGACAGTATTTTGGCTGTGGGCCGGGGCAGCGCTTCGACCCGCGCATTGTCCGTCAGGTCAACGCTCAACAAACGAGGGACGCGCATATGGGGCAGAAAGACTCGTATGCGTCGCATCCGACGGAACTGGTCACTCAGGTCAAAGAGGCGCAGCCTGACATGCGGATCGTAGTAGGTGTCGAAGTAATGCCCCTGCGCCAACTGCCCATCGATTTCGACGTCGATGCCCAGGGTCAGCGGGAGGCGTGCCCCCTCGGAGTGAAAGCTGATGTCGAGCGTGGGTGAGTCTGTCGCGAAGGCCAGGATGATGCCTGCCGCACAGTTGCGAAAGGCGGCCCAGGTTGGGTCTTGCTCGAAGTGCATGAACTGGGCCGGTGAAAAGCGATCCAGGTAGGTCACATCTTCGCTGCGATATGCACTGAGCGCCCCATGAAAAAAGAGGCTGAGATCGGTCTGAGTTGATAGTAGGTCCATTGGGGTCCGGCAACCTTATGCGTGCAGCTAATCGCCTCAATTATACGCCAGGAATCTCGATGCGCGAACGGAATTCTGGGCGACCGCGCACGCCGGGCCGCAATTGATAGACTCTGCCCGCCCCAGGACCTTCCTCTTCTCGGTTATCGCCACCTGCGGTGGTCACGAACAGGTCTTCATAATCTGGGCCGCCAAAGCTGGGGCAGGTCACCTTGCGGGCAGGAAAGTCGATGCGAGCCACTTCCCGCCCATCCGGATCGTAGCGGACGAGCACGCCACCATTCCAATGCCCTGACCATACGAAGCCCTCGACGTCAACGGTCATCCCGTCGGGCACGCCTGCGCCCTCATTCACCTGAGCAAAGAGCTCGCCTTCGCCCAGAGCGCCGCTGGCCCGATCGTAAGGGTAGCGCATGATCGTACGCATATCGGAGTCCGTGTGATAGAGCGCAGCGAGGTCGGGGCTGAAGCCCAAACCGTTGGAGACGGTCAAACCGGAGAGAACCGCCGTCATGCTGCCATCTGGGTCAAGGCGATAGAGATGACCAGCCCGGCCCGGCATAGGCATCGTTCCGCAAAAGACGCGCCCTTCAGGGTCGGCAATCACGTCGTTGAAGCGCGTACCTCGTTCCTCTTCAACGAAATCGATCAGCGTATGCAGGACGCCATCCTTCAAACAGCGGATCGAGCAATCTTCGCCAAACATGAGCAGCGATCCATCGTCTTGGATGGTGTATCCGCCGATTTGCTCGCCTTCGAAGACGACCTCGAAGGCTTCGAGCGTGGTGTCGGTACGATACAGTCGTTTGCCTGGGATGTCTGTCCAGTAGAGCCGACCTTCATCTGGATGCCACAAGGGGCCTTCCGCATTCTGGCAGCGGCAGTCGGCAATGCTGCGCAGGGTTGAGTCCATAGAGGGGCCTTTTCACTCGATGTTGTTGTCACCTGGAGTATAAGGCTCCTCTATGATGGCTGCACAGATTCAGTTTGGCGTGGCTCAGTAAAGAGGTCACGCTGGGTGAAAAGAGATGCCTCAACCCAAAACTGAGTCAATAGAACGGCGTTGTCTTGCGCTTGAGTTTTGAAGCGATTGCCCTGCTCAAGCTATGTTATACTCATATAGGATATAGGGGCTTCAATCCGGGGAGACTATTATGCTTCGTCCTTTGCCCAATTCGCGAAGTAAGAAAGACCTCGTCTACGATCAACTTCGTACAGCCATTTTGCAGGTTCAGCTTGAGCCAGGTCAGCGCTTGGTGATTGATGAATTGGCCAAACAGCTTGGCGTCAGCCAGATTCCGATCCGCGAGGCACTGCTGCACCTTCAGGCTGATGGCCTGGTGACGATAGAGCCGTATGTCGGGGCGCGTGTTGCCGAGCTGGATGTGTGCCTGGTGATGGAGGTGTTCCAACTGCTTGAAGCGCTCGAAATAATCAGCGGCAAGTGTGCTGCTGAACGCCTCGCGGACGCCGATTTCGACGAGATCGAGCGACTGCTGAAATCAATGGATAGCCACATCCATGACTTAGATCGCTGGTCACAGCAAAACGTGGACTTGCATCTGCTGATTTGCGACCGTGCAGGAATGCCTTTGGTCAAGAGCGCGATGCGCAGCGCCCTGGAGCATTGGGAACGGCTCCGTCGCTTTTATCTGGGGGATGTGTTTGCGCATCGGGTGAGTGAAGCCCAACAAGGCCATTGGGATTTACTGGCCGCGCTCCGCACCCGCGATCCGGTTCAGATCGAAGCCGTTGCCCGCCGTCACAATCACGCCGCACAAGGCGCTTACGAAAAGCATCTAAGCCAAGCAGGCCAGCTCGCTGACTGCGGACCGATTAGGCCAAGCGCATGAGCTATCGTCGTGTCGCTGGATTCAAAACGACGTCGGCCTTTCGGGAGCACTTGCACGATAATGGCATTCCTTTGGCGCTGGTCGATGAGGTCGATCCGGAGGTGTTCGGCCAGCCGCTTGCTTTCTCTGGCGGCGGCATCGGGAATCGATTTTGCGTCTTGCCGATGGAAGGCTGGGATGGGTCAGCCGACGGCCAACCCAGTGAACTCACCTTGCGCCGCTGGCGCCACTTTGGCTTGAGCGGCGCCAAGCTGATCTGGGGTGGTGAGGCGGTCGCTGTCCGCCCGG
>JAADYZ010000145.1 GCA_010092775.1 Chloroflexota bacterium | reverse complement strand
TCTTCAGGGTTGTCCTCTTCAGCGTCGAGTGCTTCTGTCTCACCTGTCACCCACTCAGGCAGCAGCGAGGAGCGCACCGCCAAGGGGTCTCCTTCAGCGTCGTCCAGCAGCTCTTCCCAAGGGGGGCGCGCGGGCGAAGGCGGCTGATTCAGGGCCTCCAGGCGCTCCAGCGCCCAGGGATCGTCCGGTCGGAGCCTGAGTACATTCTCGATGCAGGCGCGGCGATCCTCGTCGTTCAGAGCCACCTGATACATCAAGGCCCAAGCGATCGCGTTATCACGATCCTGGCGCAGCACAGCGATAATCAATCCGCGCGCGTCTTCGATTTTGCCCAGGCGGATCAATGAGATGGCTTCAAGGAGCGCATCTTGTGGTGTGGCCATGTGGCTCCCTTGCGGTGAAGTTGTCTGATCATAGGGAGTTTGCCGCGTTCAGACGGTCAGCGCAAGCTAACAATGTCGCGGTTGACTGATCACTTTCGATTAGGCCACTTGTAGGGGGTAAGAGTAGCGGGGCGTCGCATTAGTTGAGCCCCGCCTGACCCTATACTTAGGGTGCTAAGTAGATGATTGCTCGTCATCTAACAGAACTCCCAAGTGTGAATCGCTTTGAGGTGAGTCCTCTCCAACTCACCTCATCTTTTTTGAAGCTCCAACTTGTGTGGATCGCGCCGACTCAGGGCCTGCGCTACAATCTATCTTAATCATTAGTTTCCCCGCAAGCCAAGACGGTGCCTCTATGAGCGAACAATGGGATCATCTCGGCAAGTCCATTCGGCATCAGTACATTCGCTGGTGGCATTCTCAGCAGGAACCCTACACCGATGAGGAAATCCTGCGTTTGACCGAACCCAAGTATGCAGAGATGTGCCAACGCATCGCGCAGAAGCGGAGGGCAGGCGAAGCCTACAGCGTCGGCGAAGAGGGTTTTGCAGCCCTGCTGGGTGTGATCCTGTTGGCATTTGGGCGTTTGGAGGCGATCGATACAATCCTGGATTGTATGCCGAGCCAGGAGCAGTCTGAAGGCATGAGCACCCTGATGTATGATGTGCAAGTTCTGCTGCGAATGCTCGATGTGCCGTACGACTTCAGCCCGCTGCGCACCGCAACGCACGAGGGCCCGGCACTGGTGCGCAAGTGGGTCGATTTCTATCGTGATGCGCTGCGCTGGGATGAAGACATGGGCTACTATGTGTTAGATGGATGGACTTGGGATGAGGACACTGGACGTTATGTGGCACAGTAATCGCAACATACCCCGGTTTGTGGCTGCTGTCTTGGGCCTTGCTCTCGCGGCGACTCCCCTGCCAGTCGAGGCAGCCGTCAGCGTGACTGTTGACAGCTTCAGCAACGATCCCGCCTTACAGGCTTGCACCAGCGCCGACAATGAGGATTGCAGCCTGCGGGGTGCTATCCTGGCGGCGAATGCTGACACTGAAAACGATTACACCATCACGCTGCCCGCCGGTGCGTACACACTGGAAAGCCAGCAGTTGATCTTAACAAGCAACGTCACGCTGGTGGGGGCGGGTGCCGATGTCACCTTTATCCAGGCGGAAGATGAACCGAACTTTGCCTTCAGTCGGGTGATGCAAATCACCGATGCTGAGGTAACCCTGCGCGGTCTGACCCTGCGTTACGGGCGGGCCTCCAGCACGACGATCAGCGGCAGCGCGATTTTTGCCGGTGGGGTCAGTACGGTCTTGACCCTCGAAGACCTCCACATCACCGAGAATGTCACGGTGGAAGGGAGCGGGACCGTCAACTTTGGCGGGGGCGAACTGATCATCCGTGACAGCACCATCAGCAATAATACGGTGTCGGGGTTCGGCGGCGGCTTAGCCTATGCGGGCACGCAAGGTGTGCTGATCGAAAATACGACCTTTTCGGGTAACAGTGCCAGCGATGGCGGTGGTGCAATCGCCTCGGCATTAGAGAACGCCGGTCTGCTGACAATCCGTAATAGTACGATCACGGCCAACAGCAGCGGTAGTGGCGGTGCTGGTTTGGACATTCTCGACAACCCGGTCCTTGTCAGCAATTCAATTATCGCCGGGCAAATGGGGGGCCTGGATTGCGTGCTGCTCGGTTCGGCTGCCCTGAGTTCAGAGGGTTTCAATATCGAGAGCGATAGCTCTTGCGGCTTTGATCAGGCGAGCGATCAGCAGAACGTCACCACAGAACGGCTCAATCTCGGCGTGCTGGCGGATAACGGTGGCGAGGTGCCTACCCATGCGCTGCGTTTCCCTAGCCTCGCCATTGATGGGGGCAGTTGTCCCTTAGCTGGCACTGCCGACGCTCGCGGCATCCCCCGCTCTGATGAAGATGATGCGATTTTCCCCAACGCTGTGGGTGGCAATGGCTGCGATATTGGCGCTTATGAATATGTCCCTGACGGCAGCGAAACTCAGCCGCCTGAACCGGAACCGCTGAGTGTCAGCAATCCTGGCTTTGAGTCTGCGGTGGGCGACGAGTGGACAGCGATCCAGGACAGTGCCGGTGACCTGCGCTTTGGCCCGACCCCCTTGGCTTTTGCAGGCAGCTACGTGTGGCTTTTCAACAGCCCACAAACCGGCATTGAAGGCCTTGTGCAGCGGATCAGTACCAGCGGGGTGCCGGGCGATGTCTATCAGCTCTCAGTACAACATGGGCGGCGCGATGTGCCTGATGGTAGTCTGGCGGGGATTCGGATTGAACTGCTAGGGAGCGGCCTGGTCGCCGATCTCAATCAGTGTACAGCCTCCATCTCTGGCAGTGCGGATTGGAACTTGCTCTCCTGCCAGGTGACTGCCAGCACAGTCCACGACCAAATCGCCATTTACGCTGGCTGGCGCCCGGCGGCGGATGATGGTCTATTTGGGATTGATAGCGTGACTTTGGAGCAAATTGGGCCTTAGCGGGCAGTGAGGAACAAGCATAGATGCATATCACAATACTGGCTTTAGGTTCGCGCGGGGATGTGCAGCCGCTGGTGGCTTTAGGCAAAGGGCTCAAGCAGGCTGGGCACGAGGTGCGGCTGGCCACCTTTGAGAATTTTGCGCAGTTGGTGATGGGAGCCGGGTTGGACTATCACAAGGTGCCAGGCAACTCGCAGGATATTCTGGACGGGGTGGTCGGTTTCTCTGAAGACGATCTGTTTAGCGGAATGACTGACATCAGTGTGGCATTCAGCAGCTTGATCGATGAATACGTCGAGGCCTTTTCGTCTCCGCACCTGCTCAAGACCGACTTGGTGATCAACCAACTGCCCTCGAACCTGTTCGGCTGGGACATCGCCGAGGCAGCCGGTGTGCCTTACATTAGCGCCGCGGTTATTCCGCTCACCGAGACGGCTGATTTCCCGCTGCTGTTGTTTCCATCGCTTCCACTCGGTGGGGGATACTATCGTTTCACCTATCGCTTATCGAATTTCGTCGGAGAGCGGATGCTCTCCAGCGCGGTCGATCAAGTACGCCAGCGCTTCGGCCTGCCGTCGCAGCCTTTCTGGGGGCACTACAGCCAACTACAGGAGCAGAAGGTGCCCGTCTTGTACGGGATTAGCCCGGCGGTCCTGCCCCGTCCCGCCGATTGGGGTGAACACATTCACATTGTGGGCTATTGGTCGCTTGACGATGCTGCCGACTTCAATCCTCCTGATGATTTGCTGGCCTTCTTGGACGCCGGACCGGCACCGGTGTTTATCGGTTTTGGTAGTATGCCCGTTCAAGACCCGGAGTCAACGACCCGCATCTTGATTGATGCGCTAGAGAAGAGTGGACAGCGCGGCATTTTATCACGGGGATGGGCAGCCATTGGAGCCGAAGCCCTGCCCGACTCAATCCATGTCGTGGACTATGTTCCCTATTCCTGGCTCTTCCCTCGGATGGCAGCAGTGGTCCATCATGGTGGCTCTGGTACAACCGGCGCTGCCCTGGGGAGCGGTGTGCCCTCACTGGTGGTGGCTTTTGTCGGCGATCAGCCTTACTGGGGGGCACGCACGCGTGACCTGGGTGTGGGGCCTGGCCCGATCCGCTTTCGTGATCTGGATGTGGATCGCCTGGCTTATGCAATCCGCATCGCCGCAACCCATCCAGGAATGCGCGAGCGTGCCGCTGCGCTCGGAGAAAAGATCCGCGCGGAGGATGGAATCTCAGCGGCTGTTGAGGTGATCGAGCAGGTGGCGGAACGAGGGCCACTTCAGCCTAAAGCCAACTAGGCAGTCTCGATCAACTCGAATTCAAGCACCCAGACCTCCGCACGGAGGTCTGCATTTTTGCCATGGATGTGACGCCATTCATCAAGGAAATCGGCGCGGCTGGGGAAGCCTTCCGCGATCGCATCGTCCTCTGAGATGTCTTCAACCGTCTCTTTGCGAATGTCCAGAATACGAATGCGTCCAATCGCCTTCTGATTCCGGTGCGGCTGGACCGCGATTGTACGACCTACTTCGTACTTCGTCCGGCCATTTGAGATCAATACCCGCTGGCTGTCGGCATCCCAGGAATCGCCGGGTTTAGCTATGCGGCGGGTTTGCCACTTCTGGCCAGCGAGCACTTTTTCGTAGGTGTAGGCGAAGATCATCTGACCGATTAGCCGTCGTTGTCGGCTTCGCCATCGGGCGAGGGTGTGAACTCAATCGTTGGGGGGCCGAAGGTAGTCGATGCCACGTTGAACCAGGTTGTGCCAGGTTTGAAAGCAATCGGTTGACCATTGACATCGAAGAAGGACAGCATCTGGCGAGCCTCGTCACGCTGCCAGGTGATGTTGTAACGCTGGCCGTCGCGCATCAGCACGGCGTTGCCGGTCCCCTTGAGGACGGTCTCGACTGAAAACAGACTGGCTGCCTCATCCTCAATGAAGTCGGCATTGTAGTGCTCGGCAAAGAGGATCACCACATTGTCGAAGGCGAGCTGCTCATCTGGCAGTAGCGTGTCGCCGTCCGGCGTAAGTTCATCGGGTGAGAGTTCATGGCGAGTGAAGCTCAGCCAGCGGCCCGAGTCCGCATCCCAGTCCCAAAAGTGTTCAGGCCCACGACCAGGGTAGTCGATCCAGACGCGGGTTGTCTCTATGCCGTCTGGAGGAGGCGTGAAGTCAAACGCCATCCCATCCAGATTTTGGCGGACGTTGTGCCCTTCTTCTTCAGCCCAGGCCCAAATCTCTTCAGGGACGGCAAATAGGCTGTGATAGAAAGGTGTGCCGACTCGCGGTACATCCGGGATGCGTACCAGATAAGGCTCGTCAAAGCCAAAGTCCGCGTTGATGGTCCAGGGGCGGAAGTCCTTGGCACGCAGCAACTCGTTGATACGTGGCGGCCCGCCGGCCAGTCGATTGCTGCTCGACCCGGAGGTGACCAACATCCCGCCGTACATCTCGGCCAGCTCATTGATGTCAATCAGGCGGATGCTGCGCACTGAGCCGACGCGTTCCGGGCTGTGGGTCAAGAAGACCGCGGTGAAGCGCGTCTGCGCGTAGCCCTCCATCTGATATTCCCAGACGTGGTCGGCGAAGGCCAGGCCACTCTGCGGTCGCACACGGTCCGATTC
>JAADYZ010000144.1 GCA_010092775.1 Chloroflexota bacterium | reverse complement strand
CGGTGTCTGTTGGTTTTGGCGGAGTGCCGTCTGTTGAAATATGAAGGGGCGACGGCTAAACTCAAATTCGAGTTAGCAAGACAAATTTAAGCCTAAATGGCAGGATGTTAACACCACCACCCGGTGGCGTCAAACATCGTCTTCCACCACTTCAACACACCCAATCAACCAGGAGGCTCATTTAATGGCTCACGAACTCCCCGACCTTCCCTATGCTCACGACGCGCTTGAACCTCACATTGATAAGATGACGATGGAAATCCATCACGGTAAGCATCACAACGGCTACGTCAACAAATTGAATGCTGCGCTCGAAGGTCACGATGATCTGCAAGCAAAGTCGATTGAAGACCTGTTGAGTGACCTCAGTGCTATTCCTGAAGACATTCGTGGTGCCGTGCGAAACAGTGGCGGTGGCCACCTCAATCACACCTTGTTCTGGCCTGCGATGAGCGCAGACGGTGGTGGCGAACCGACAGGCGCACTGGCGGATGCCATCAACGAAGCCTTTGGGTCTTTCGACGCCTTCAAGGAGGCTTTTGCCAAGGCTTCAGCAGGCCGTTTCGGTAGTGGCTGGGGTTGGCTGGTCCTTGATGGCGGCAAACTCGCCGTGACCAGTACACCCAACCAAGACAACCCCATCTCCGAGGGAAAGACCCCTCTACTGGGCCTCGATGTGTGGGAACATGCCTACTATCTCCACTACCAGAATCGCCGCGCCGACTATATCGAAGCATGGTGGAATGTGGTAAACTGGGTTGAAGTAGCTTCCCGCTACGAGGCTGCTTCCAAGTAACGCTCGATAGCAAAGTTATGACACCATCGGAGAGGAGACATTTGACATGACTCACATTATCACCAGCCTCTGCCTACGTGATAGCGCTTGTGTAGATGTGTGCCCGGTCGAATGCATTGTGGGAGGCCAGCCTGAAGAGGATTGGCCCTGGTTCTACATCGATCCAGAGACTTGCATTGACTGCGGCGCATGTGTGCCAGAGTGCCCCTACGAAGCCATTTTTATTGAGGACGAAGTTCCGACAGCCCTGTCTTTGGCAGGCGGTCAAGTCCGTGTCCCGCACGACACCAAAGAACACTTGACAGCCGAAGAAGGCGAGACTGTGGACCTGACGCCGGACATCCAACCGAACTACGATTTCTTCGAGAAGGGCCCCGGCTACGACGCCCTCAATATGTAAACACGTTGCAACGTGCGTGAGTCCGATGGACCAAGAGAGCAGTGCCAAGTGGTGCTGCTCTTTTTTCGTCAAATCTTCGCGTTTTGAGCCGTCCTGCTCGATCAAAAAGGAGACCCCAACATGACAGACTTTCGCATTGAAAAAGACTCACTTGGTGAACTGCAAGTCCCCGCGGATGCCCTCTACGCTGCCCAGACTCAGCGTGCAGTTGAAAATTTTCCGATCTCTGGCCTGCGCCAGTATCGCGCCTTCATCTGGGGCATGGCGACGGTCAAGCGTGCTGCCGCAGAGGTCAACCATTCGCTGGGACTCTTTCAGGATAAGCAGGTTGGAGATCGTACCGTAACTGCCGATGAGATGGTTGAAGCCATCATGCAAGCCGCTGAAGAAGTCATGGACGGCCAGTGGGACGGCCAGTTCGTGGTTGATCCATTCCAGGCAGGTGCGGGGACCTCGCACAACATGAACACCAATGAGGTCATTGCAAACCGCGCCAACCAAATCCTTGGCTATGCGCTAGACGACCCTGAGAAGCCTGTCCATCCCAACGACCATGTGAACATGGCCCAATCTACCAACGACAGCATCCCGACTGCGATTCGCCTGGGATGCCTGTGGCGATTGGAGGAATTCACTACCGCAATCGATGCCCTGGGCGACTCATTTGCCGGCAAGGCTCGTGAATTCAATGAAATCGTCAAGTCAGGTCGTACTCATTTGCAGGACGCTGTTCCCGTCCGAATGGGCCAAGAATTTGGTGCCTACGCTCGGTCCTGCTCCCGCAATGCTGAGAAGGTCGTCCAGGCCGCGCAAGGTCTGCGCCGTTTGGGCATCGGTGGAACAGCCACCGGTAGTGGCCTGAATGCCCACCCAGAGTACCACGCCAATATGATCGCGACCCTAGAGCGCCTGACTGGTTTGGAGCTGGAGACCTCCGACAATCTCTTCGAGTCCATGCAATCGATGAGCGACTTCGTCTTCTTCAGTGGTGCCATGCGTGCTCTGGCTCAAGACATCACACGTATTTCCAATGACCTGCGTTTGCTGTCCTCAGGGCCTTCGACCGGCCTCGCCGAGATCACGCTGCCTGCCGTCCAGCCCGGGTCGAGTATCATGCCAGGCAAGATCAATCCAGTCATCGCCGAGATGACGAATCAATCGATGTTCCACATCATGGGCAACGATCATACCGTGACCCTATGCGGCCAAGCGGGCCAGCTTGAATTGAACGTCATGATGCCCATCCTCGGCTACAATCTCTTCCAGATGATGGACGTCTTCATCAACACTTTGCAGGTGCTCAAAGAGAAGGCCGTGGATGGTCTCGTTGCGAATGCTGAGAAGGCTGAGGGCTACCTGGCGCGCAATGCGATCCTGGTGACCGCCCTCAATCCGGTAATTGGCTATCTCAAGGGTGCCGAGGTAGCGAAAGAAGCTATGGCCAGTGGACGCACCATCCGTGAGGTGGTGGTTGAAAAAGGCTATCTGACCGAAGAAGAAGTGGACAATTTGCTAGACGCCCGCAAGATGACCGAGGGTGGCATTCTGACCTAGCCGAAGCCGGGCCGAATTGCCTTAAGCTGGTTGCGAACGATACACTCTACAACAAGGTGTCCTCGACAGTAAGGAATTGGACAGATGGCAGACCACGAAGAAAATGAGAAGATGACGCGCCCGCTTGACCCAGATGTGGTGTCTGAAACAGAGGTTCCCGATCGCGGCTCAGCCGCATTCCCGGAGTCGGGCGTATTTGCCCTCGTGATGCCAACAGGCGAACGTGTCCAGGAAGAGGTGCAAACGCGGCGGACCCTGGGGCGCAGCGACAAGCGTCATCGCCAGGTTGTTCCCGATATTGACCTGGCTGCTTTTGGGGCATGGGAGAATGGTGTGTCGCGGGTGCATGCGGCACTTCAGCGCGAGGGCGAGCACTTGTACCTCATCGATTTGGGCAGCACCAATGGCACCTTCTTGAACGATGTTCGGCTGGCGCCGCAATCACCACGCTTGATCTGTGATGGCGATCAAGTCCGCCTGGGCCTGATGCGGATGCGCGTCTTCTTTGAAAGCCAGGACGATATTGACTAGTTCAGGCACTCATCAGGGCGATCTGACGATGAGGTCGCCCTGTTGGTTTCCTTTGGGCGCATCACTCTAGATCGACAAATACGCCATCGGCAGCTTCCTGCCCAACAGTCTCCGATTTGCCATCAACCCGTACATGGATCGATCCTCCATAAGGCTCGACGGAGAGCACTTCAACGCTTGCTCCTGGGCGTAGGTTGAGCTGCGCCAGGTAGCGCAGCAAGTCGCCATCTTCATCCTCCACCCGACTGATCACAGCCCGGTCACCTGCGCTCAAGCTGCTAAGCGCCTGTGTGGAGGTCTCAGCAATGACGCCGTCTTTCGTTGGGATTGGCTCACCATGAGGGTCAAGCTCGGGGTGACCCAGCATCTCCGCGATGCGATCTTCGAAGCGATCTGACACCACATGTTCCAAGTGCTCGGCTTCGTCATGCACTTCATCCCACGAATAGCCGAGGGCCTCGACCAGATACAACTCAATAAGCCGGTGGTGGCGAATCACTTCGAGCGCCACTTTTTCTCCTGCCGGAGTGAGGGTAACGCCCTTGTAAGGCCGGTAATCTAGCAGCTTGATTTCCGACAGCTTCTTGATCACTCCAGTAACTGAGGCCGGTTCAATGCCCATTGCCCGGGCAATTGAGTTGGTCCGCACCGGCGACTCAGACTGCTGGAGCTTATAGATGATTTTGAGATAGTCTTCGCGTTCCTGGGTTATCAACATACCACCTACCAGAATTAGGGTACACTAACTCTGCCGTGTATTATATCATAAACATGAGGTTCAACTCAGGCTAAATTCGGGTTGCTTATGCGCAATCTCATCACGCTCCCCGTAAACCTTACGCGCCAGCTTCAAGACCACGTCCTCTCACAGCCCAGGGTCGAAGTCTGCGGGATGCTCGCCGGGACAGATCATCTGGCGTCGCACATCTACCCCGTTGAAAACATATCTGACCAACCAACGCATCGCTTCTATATGCATCCGGACCAGCTCTTCCAAGCTCTCGACGAAATCGAGCGAAACGGGCTGTCCCTGTTGGCCATCTATCACTCTCATCCAGCCGGTGCACGACCCGATCCGTCGCCTGATGACGCGCCAACTGCCAGTTGGTATCCCAACGCTGCTCAGATCATCGCGGTGCCGTCTCAAGACGGCCAAAGCCTGGCGAGTCTACGGGCATTTCGATGGGGTCGCGACGGTTTTCGAGAGATCGAGCTGGTTAGAATATCTGTCTAAGGTCGCAACCTGCTGACCCTGGCTGCGTTACTATGATTGAGATGCATCGTCCAACTAAGGTCACGGCCGAGAGGAATCGATCCAATGCCTGATATTCTGCTGTACGCGCTGGTTATCATTCTCGCCTATCTGTTGGGATCAATCCCCGTCGGCTTGTTCGTCGTGCGTGCCATCACAGGCGAGGACATTCGTGACGTGGGGAGTGGGCGCACCGGTGGGACAAACGCAATGCGCGCTGCCGGGTTGAAAGCCTTTGTTCTAACCGGTGTGGGGGACATGCTCAAGGCTATCTTGGCTGTCAATGTTGCCCGTCTCCTGGTCGGAACGAATGTCGCGCCACTCGTAGAGGCCTTTTGCGCGATGGCGGCAGTGGCTGGTCACAATTGGTCCGTGTTTATCGGCTTTCGCGGTGGGGCAGGGGCAATGGCAAACATCGGGGCAGCAATGGCCTTGTGGCCGCTGGCGGGCCCCATCGCGGTAACTGTCCTGCTCTTCGTGATGATCGTGACCGGCTATGCGTCTGTGGCCACGACCTTGTCAGGCGTCACCGTCGCGATCGTCTTCACGATCCGCCACGTTGTGGTGGGAGCGCCGGTCGCACCCTTCGCCTATCCAGTCTATTCCTTTGTTGCCTTGGCCCTCATCGCCATTGCTCTGCTACCCAACTACAAACGTCTGTTCGAGGGCAGTGAGCGCCGGGTTGGGCCGCGTGCTAAGGCGGCCACCAACGGCTCAGACTGAGGCCTAAGGCCGGTAGATTACTTCCCAAGCGTCGTTGCTTATGCGGGCAACGCTGAGCGGGTTAGTGCTGCAATTACCCCAGGTCGTACAGGTAAACGTTCCGGTTGTGCCCGGATACAAGATCGTCTGAAAGAGGCGTTCGCGGAGGGCCTGCCGTCCTACATACAAGTTGCCGTCGCCATCCACGACCGCGATTTCTTGCAGAGTCTGCAATAACATCTGGGTTGCATCGTAGGCATACGCAAAGTCCTGTGTCGCGGGAGCAACCCCGTACCGTTCTTCGTAAGTCGCTGCGAGCTCTAGATACGCCTCTCCCACCAACTCCGGCCCGGTCGCGTAAACGATAATGTCCCGATAGTCTGCGTGTTGTTCAAGGAACCAATTGCCTCGCAGAACACGGTTGCCCATGATGGGGGCTGTCTCGTTGACCGCTTCGTGTGTCTCCAGCAAGCGAACCATATCACCCGGCAGTAAGGGGGCGTAGATCAGGCTGACGTTGCCTTCGGCAATACGCTGCATCGGTTCGATCAGGTTACGATCACCCTGGCGAACAATCTCAATCGTTGTGATGCGCCCCCCCAAACTGCGAAACTGAGTGATGAAGG
>JAADYZ010000143.1 GCA_010092775.1 Chloroflexota bacterium | reverse complement strand
GTTCATCTTGCTCCAGGCTGTCGACCTTCGCCCCATCTTTGACGATAGCAAGCACAGTCGTTTCTTGGTTGAAGCGCGAATAGTCGTATGGGTCGTAGGCTACGCCATCCTCAGGCAGCGTGCCCGCACGCCTCAGGTTGGCCAGCAAATCCTGATAGACGCTGACATCTTCGAAGTCGTCAGCGATGTCGCCAGAGATGCGTCGGTGTTCCTCCATCGCTGCGTCGTAGCCCACCTCATCGAGCTCGAGGCCACGTTCTTGCAAGAGATCGCGCGTGATCTCGAAGGGCAGGCCATAGGTAGCCCGCAGTAGAAAGGCCTCTTCGCCCGCCATTTGATCCCGCTTCTCGTTTTCCATGTCACTCACGATGCCTTCGAAGACGCCAACCGCTTGGTCCATCGTACGGATGAAGGCCTGCTCTTCGTTCTCAATCGTCGCCTTGATCATGTCTTCATTGCGGCGCGTCTCTGGATAGATTGCACTCATCTTATCGATCACAGCCCCGGCTACACCGCTCAAGAAGGGCTGTTCGACGCCCATCTTGTGGGCAAACCGCCAGGCCCGCCGGATCAGCATCCGCGCGATGTATGAACGCCCATCCGAACCCGGCGTGACCCCATCAGCGATCAGGAAGGTGACAGCTCGCGTATGGTCGGCAATCACCCGATAGGCAACATAATTCTCTTCACGAAAGGCGTCTTGATGCTTGAGGATATCTTGCGTGGCATCCATGATGTCCATGAAGAGGTCGGTGTCATAGTTACTGGGCACGCCCTGCATCACAGACACCATGCGCTCCAATCCCATGCCCGTGTCCACACCCGGGGCAGGGAGGGGGTCATCATAATCTCCCGTATGATCTGGATCGGCTTGCGTGCGATTGAACTGCATGAACACCAGATTCCAGATCTCCAGAAAGCGGTTGTCATCGGCTTGCAACGACGGAATAATGTCGTCCACACCACGCTCAGGATATTTGTCCCAGTGAATCTCGGAGTTAGGACCGCATGGCCCCACTTCGGCCATCTGCCAGAAGTTGTCTTTCGGACCCAAGCGGGTGATGCGTTTAGGGTCGAGGCCGACTTGATTGACCCAAATGTCGTAAGACTCGTCGTCCTTCTCAAAGATGGTCACTGCCAGACGGTCTATGGGCAGCTTGTAGTGCTCGGTCAGCAGCTCCCAGGCATAAGCAATCGCATCCTCTTTGAAGTAATCGCCGAAGCTGAAGTTGCCCAACATCTCAAAAAAGGTATGGTGCCGCTGCGAAGGACCGACGTTTTCGAGGTCATTGTGCTTGCCACTGATGCGCATGCACTTCTGGCTGGAGGTTGCCCGCGAGTAGTCGCGCTTGTCCATGCCCAGGAAGACATCTTTGAACTGGACCATACCAGCGTTGGTGAACAGCAAGGTCGGATCGTTGCCTGGCACGAGCGGTGATGACGAAACAATCGCGTGCCCTTTGCTGGCAAAAAAGTCGAGATAGGTTTGGCGTACCTGATCGCTGTTCATCAAACATCCTTTGGCTGGCCCGCAGTTGGCGGCTTGCTCAATCTCATGTCTCGCCGATTATACCAGCCCACTTGGCGCGGGCAATGATCAAGCAGGTGGACCGGGGTATGGTGAATAAACCCTAGCTGGCGAAGAAGCGCGCTAGTTTGACAATACCATCGACCAACTGATACGTACCGAAAATGGCCAATCCCACCACCGACACAGCCAGCAGAACACGCTGCAATTGGGGGCCTAGTCGTCTGCTACTGCTGAACACGACAATGATCACGATGAACGAGCCGCACAGCACGAAATAGAAACCCAGCAGAAAGAGTACACTTGCCCACGGGGAGACGCGCCAACCTTCCACCAGGATGGTCGCCCCAACAGTTCCCCAGAAGATGTAGGGATTGGGATTCAGCAGGTTCACCAGCACCGCCTGCCAGAAGGACTGCGGCACATCGTCGTCTGCTTCGAGCATGGCTTCTGGCCTGAAGTTGTCCCAACTCTGCCAGGCACCCCAAGCTAGATACAAGACAAACAGTCCGCCTGCAATCTGAATCCCGTGCAGCACCGCCAACGGAGCTTGCGCGACGAGGAAGATCATCAATGCACTGATCGGCCCATCACTGAGCAAAGGCGCAAAGGCAGCAGGCCAAGTGCGCTGCCAGCCGTCTTGTATGGCTCGATTGACAATGAAGGCTTGAAACGGGCCGGGGATCCAGGCGACAACACCTAAAGAAAGGCCGCTCAAGAGGTAAGCAATCATGGCAGCTCCAGCCGCTGCTGTTGACACTGTCGACGGGCGTATCTACTATCATATCCGACACAAATGATGAATCTGTGTAGGAAAGATGAGGATAGACTGTACATGTCAGATGAGCAAGCCTTTGAACCAAGCGATCAGAATCAGGCCCAGCAGCCTGTTGTAGTCAATCCACCCGCCCAAGACCGACGTGACGGCCAGCAGCGCAGCCGTCGTGGCAATCTGCCAGCCTGGCTCTGGGCAATCTTCGGCATCATTTTCGGGATCACCTTGCCCTTTATGATCTGCCTGGGCTTCTTCGTATTGCTGGTGGCTGCGGCCCCCGCCGCAGGGTCCGCCCCGGCTGGCCCGGTTGCGTTGACTCCCTCTGTGGGCATCATCCGCGTGCAGGGCGCCATTGTCGGTGGTAACGCCTTTGGGACCGTCTCCGGCGCGGAAACCATTGTTGACCTGATTGAGAGGGCCAATGAAGACAACAATATCCGTGCCATTGTGCTGCGCGTTGACTCCCCCGGAGGCGGGGTCGTGGCCTCAGACGAAATCTACCACGCCCTTACCCAGTTCGATAAGCCCATTGTCGTCAGTATGGGAACGACGGCGGCATCGGGCGGCTACTATATCTCCGCCCCCGCCGATGTGATCTATGCCGCTCCTGGTACCCTAACCGGCAGCCTTGGCGTAATCAGCCAGTTCATCACTGCCGAAGAACTGCTGGACGAGCTAGGCGTCGAGGTCACAGTCATTACAGCCGGAGAGGTCAAGGACTTCGGTTCTATCAACGAGTCCCTCACCGAGGAAGAGATTGCTTTTTGGGAGACCATCCTGGAAGAGACCCACGAACGCTTTATCACGATTGTCGCTGACGGTCGCGGCATGACCTACGAGGAGGCGGAAGTGCTCGCTGACGGTCGCATCTTTACGGGCGAACAAGCCCTGGAGGTCGGCCTGGTCGATGAGATCGGCTACATCGATGACGCGATTGCGCGGGCGGGCGAGTTGGCTGGGCTGGGTAGCGACCCCAATACGATCGAATTGATCCCAGAACTGGACTTCGCCAGTCTCCTGCTGGGCATTCAGTCCTACACACCCCAGAACGAGCTGATGATTACCTATCAAATCATCGAGGAAATGTCTCAACCCTCGCTTGAATATCGTCTCTCGCTCCCATAGCTATTCACAGAGGGGTGATCGACCTGATCACCCCTCTGCTTATTGTTCATCTTCTTGGGAACCATCCTTGCGCTTCGTGTTCTGGCGTTTTGTCCAGCGCCGGAAGGTTTCGCCATAGAGCCGCGCGGGCGGGCGGAACAAGGCCGACCCAATGTAACGAAACACCCGCCGCCAAAACGACTGTATCGCGCCAAAGATGATCTGCCCCTCGCGCACTACATCGCGGATGGCGGTCGCAGGCGTGGGCTTGACCGCCCACTCGATTAGGGTGGCACCCCAGGTCAGGCCCGCTCCGAAGCCCACCAATACGATGGTCTGGTTCGGACGGATACGGCCCTCCTCTGCGGCTTCCGCTACAGCAATCGGGATCGATGCGGCTGACGTGTTACCGTAACGGTCCAGGTTGACGACAAACTGCTCCGGCTGCATTCGCAAGCTGCGCGCCGCCGCCTGGATGATTCGCAGGTTGGCTTGATGCGGCACGATCAAATCCACGTCGCCCATGCTGCAACCCGCCAGTTCGACCACTTCTTCTGTCGCTGACGCCATCACACGCGTCGCGAAGCGGAACACCTCCCGCCCATTCATCTCGACGTGCTGTGGGCCGTGTTGACCGTTCCATACGGGGCGCATACCGGTACCAACCGTGAGAAGGTTGCTGCCCGACCCATCCGAATGGAGGACCGTCTCCATCACGCCGCCGGGCATGTCGTTGGCTTTCAGGACAAATGCGCCCGCCCCATCGCCAAAGAGAATGCAAGTCGAGCGATCGCTCCAGTCCAGCACCCGGCTCATGACTTCGGTGCCGATGACAATCGCCGTCTCAATCTGGCCGCATTTGATCTTGGCCGTTGCCATGTCGAGCGCGTAGATGAAACCGGTGCAGGCTGCAAGTAAATCGAATCCGGCGGCCCGTGTCGCGCCGATCCGATCTTGAATCAAGCTGGCAGTCGAGGGAAAGAAATACTCCGGCGAAGAGGTCGCGACAACAATCAGATCCACATCACGCGGAAGAATATCGGCATTGTAGAGGGCTTTGCGTGCGGCGCGGGCACCCAGCGTCGCCGCCGTATCGCGCTCATCAGCAATGCGCCGCTCCGCGATCCCTGTTCGATCCCGAATCCACTTGTCATTCGTCTCGACCAAGCGCTCTATGTCGGCGTTGGTCATGACCTGCTCTGGCACCGCCACCCCCCATCCGACGACGTGAGCGTAGTGGTGCCCTGCGCCGTTTCTAGGCCGTGCCATTCTCATACCGCCCAAAGATCAGGCTGGCGTTGTGGCCGCCAAAGCCAAAGGAGTTAGACATCGCGATCTTGACATCGGCCTTGCGAGCCTCATTTGGGACATAGTCCAGGTCGCAAGCTGGGTCAGGGTTCTCATAGTTGATCGTTGGCGGCAGCAAGCCGTGTTCGATGGCTTTCAGAGTGAATACTGCTTCGACCGCGCCACCAGCACCCAGTAAGTGCCCGGTCATGCTTTTCGTTGAACTCACAGGTAGATCATATGCCAACTCGCCAAAGACGCGCTTGACGGCTGTCGTCTCCATCGCGTCGTTCATGGGGGGGGTGGTGCCTTGTGCATTCAAGTAGTCAATGTCACTGATGTCCAATCCAGCCGATTCCAACGCCATCTTCATAGAAGCGACTGCACCTGCGCCATCTTCCGGTGGGGCGGTGATATGAAAGGCGTCATTGGATGTGCCGTAGCCCAATACTTCGCCATAGATCTTTGCGCCGCGTGCTAGCGCATGGTCCTCTCGTTCCAGCATCAGCAACGCCGCTCCCTCTCCGGCAACAAAGCCATCCCGTTCAGCATCAAAGGGACGTGATGCGCGCTTCGGGTCATCGTTGCGCTGGGACAGGGCACCCATATTGGCAAACCCTGCGATCGCTAGCTAGACTAATCCTGCCTCTGTGCAGACCGTCACCATCGCATCGACTCGACCTTCGCGGATCATCCGTGCTGCCTCGCCAATCGCATTCCCGGCGGAAGCACAGGCGCTGGTCATACTGAGGTTGGGGCCTTTCATGCCAAACTCCAGCGCAACACGACCCGGAGCGCTGTCCGGTAGCATCATCGGGACCAAGAAGGGGCTGACAAATCGGGCCCCCTTCGCCTGCATGACTTCGTTTTCATTGATCATTGATGCAACGCCACCAATGCCTGTGCCGATTACGACACCAACACGGTCCGCAGCATCGCCTTTGACGACAAAGCCGCTGTCTCGAATCGCCTGTGCGCCAGCATACATCGCAAACTGGGTAAAGCGATCAATGCGGCGTGCTTCTTTCTTGCCAAACTCCGCAACGGGGTCAAACCCCTTGACCTCACCACCCATGTGCGACTTGATGTCAGCAGGGTCAAACAGGGTGTAGCGGTCAATACCAGAATGGCCTTGGCTGATGTTGGCCCAGGCGGTTTCGACGTCATTGCCCACTGGGCATATGATGCCCATGCCAGTAATCACAACACGTGGAGAGTCCATGACCGACCTTCGCTATGATTGAATGTGCTTCTACTGAGTGCTCATGATAACCCGGTCCTGCTCTACCCACTACAAACACGGCCCGCCGAAAAAGATACGGAGATTGGGTTACACCGAGACGAGCGCTATAATTCTTGAGTTAGATTCGCGCTCAACACAAAGCCACCATCCTGTCGTGATTCTCATCATCGGAGCAACTGGATTCATCGGCCAACGACTCGTCAAGCGGCTTGCCGTAGATGCAGGCTTGCAAGTGCGGATTCTGCTGCGACCCGGTGCTGGTGGCGACGACCTTCCGCGCGGTGTGCCTATCCACGCGATGATTGGCGACCTCAACGATCCCGACTCTATTCTGGCCGCTATGAACGGCGTACATACCGTCTATCACCTCGTCGGTACGGAGACACGTGGCCGCCACGCTGAACTCGATAGCATTGACATCGCAGCCACCGAAACCATATTGGAAGCCGCCCGAACGGCGCGGGTGGGCCGGATTGTGTACGTTAGCCGCGTCGGGGCCGACCGCTCGTCCGCTTTTGCCATGCTGCGCGCCAAAGGGGAGATCGAGAGCCGCATTGTGAAGAGTGGGCTCGCCTACACCATCTTCCGCAGTAGCGTACTCTTCGGTCGTGGTGATCGCTTTAGCGAGCACATCAGTATGCTCTTGCGCAGTTTTCCTGTTTACTTTGTGCCAGGGCAGGGGGAGATGCCTATCCAGCCCCTATGGGTTGAGGACCTCGTCACCTGTCTCGCGATGAGTCTGGACGACCTCGACTTGATGGACGCTGTGCTGACCGTCGGTGGGCCAGAGATACTGAGTTATAGGCGCATTGTGATGCGTGTCATGTACGCCATCCGCAGCCGTCGCCCGATTGTCGGTGTGCCTTTGCTGCTGCATCGCGTCGTAGCCTGGTTCTTGGACGGCCTTTTTGCCCGCTGGCCCTATACTGAACAGTGGGTGGAGATGCTTTCCACCTCGCAGACGGCTGAACTAGGCGTGATCGAGCGGCAGTTTGGCTTCCGTCCGGCAGCGTTCGACATCGGTGTGATTGACACCTATTTGGCCGGTCGACGTTTTACCTGGGAGATGCTACGCTATATCTTCACGCTGCGTTGGTCCTAGAGCCAGGATAGGGGGAGTTTCATGTTAAGGGATTTGTCCATCGCTTTCATCGGCAGTGGGATGATGGCTGAAGCGATGATCAAAG
>JAADYZ010000142.1 GCA_010092775.1 Chloroflexota bacterium | reverse complement strand
GGGCCAACCGGTACCACCCAGTGAGCCGACTGACCCAGAGTCACCGCCACCAGCGGAGCCAACCTCCCCGCCTCCGCCACCACCCAGTGGGGTCTTTGAACTTGGCGGGCAAACTCATACGCTGGCTAATCCTGGCCTGATGGCCTCCACTGGCATGACCTGGGTGAAGTTCCAGCATAAGTGGGCACCGGGCCAGGACCCATCGATTGTGGCCTCGCGGATCAATCAAGCCCATTCGGCTGGCTTCCGCGTGCTGCTCAGCATTCCTGGTAATCTCTACCCGACCAGCATTGATTTCGGCGCGTACGTCGACTTCCTGGGTGGGGTGGCAGCCTTGGGTCCGGATGCAATTGAGGTCTGGAACGAGCTGAACCTGGATCGTGAGTGGCCACCCGGCACGATTGACCCTGCCAGTTATGTCAACAACATGCTGAGACCAGCCTATAACCGCATCAAGAGTGTCAATCCCAACGTGCTGGTCGTTGGTGGTGCACTTGCACCAACGGGCGTTCACAATGGCTTCTCAGTTTGGAGTGACGATCGTTACGTCCAGGGGATGGGTGCAGCAGGTGCCGCCAGCTACATGGATTGCATGGGCGTGCATCATAATGCTGGCGCAACATCACCCAGCGCGTTCAGCGGCCATCCGGCTGACGACGGCGCTGGGCACTACTCCTGGTACTTCTGGCCAACCTACAACGTTTACGCCAACGCCATGCCCGGTGAACCGCTCTGCTACACAGAGTTGGGCTACCTCTCACCAGACGGCCACGGTGGTCTTCCGCCCAACTTCTGGTGGGGTGGCAATACGAGTGTCAGCGAACATGCTCAGTGGCTGGGTGAGGCGATCTCGCTGCTGCGTGGAACCGGTCGTGTACGCATGGCGATCGTCTTCAATGTCGACTTCACCTTTTGGGGTCCAACTGACCCACAAGCGGGCTATGCCATCCTTCGACCGGATGGGAGCTGCCCAGCTTGTGGCGCGCTAGCGGGAGCCATGCAGTAGACCGAGTGTGTAGGATTTCAGATGAATCAATTAAGGGCAGCACCTGTTGTGAAGGGTGCTGCCCTTACGTTGGAAAAACTTGGTGTGTGTAAACCGTGTTTGTTGCGTCTTGTCCAGTATAGCATAAAATAACAAAGCGGTTACCGAAATTAAGAAACCTTTACAATCTAAGCAGCGCAAGGGGGCGTGAGATGAGCGGAGATTGGGTACCCGATTGGGCTCGGCGAGCGGTGCTGTACCACATCTATCCACTGGGTTTCCTGGATGCTCCCCTGGAGAACGATCAGAGCAGCCCGCCAACGCAGCGCCTGGCCGACTTGCGCCGCTGGTACGAGCACATCCTCAACCTGGGCGTGCGTGCGATCTACTTCGGGCCGGTATTTGAGAGCCACACACATGGCTACGACACCATCGACTATTTCCGGATCGATCGCCGCTTGGGTGACGAGGGTCTGTTCAGGGAGATTCTTGCCGAGCTTCACGAACTGAACATCCGTGTGATTCTGGACGGGGTGTTCAACCATACCGGGCGTGACTTCTTTGCCTTTCGAGACCTTCGTGAGAAGGGGCGCGATTCCGCTTACATCGACTGGTATACCGTCAACTGGGCTGACGACAGCCCCTATCATGATGGCTTTGACTATTACTGCTGGCATGGGGTGCACAGCCTACCTGCTCTCAATCTGGAGAATCCCGATACGCGGAACTACATTTTTGAGGTAGCCCGGATGTGGTTGGGCGACATCGGTGTGGATGGTTGGCGACTGGACGTTGCAGGGGAGATTGACCCCAGCTTCTGGTGGGAATTCCGGCGGGTATGTAAGCGAGCCAATCCGGATTCCTTCTTGTTGGGCGAGATGTGGGGCGGTGATTATCGAACCTGGGTGGCCCATGACCTGCTCGATTCTGGGACGAACTACCAGCTCTATCAGGTCTTGGACAAGGCCTTCAACGAAGCCAATCTTTGGACTCTGAAATCTGCGCTAGACCGCGCCTATGACCCGGAGTTGGGTGTCTATCGCGATCTCAAGTTGAATAACTTCACCAGCAACCACGACGTCACACGCATTCGTGACCTGCTACACGATCCACGCCACGTGTTCGCCGCCATGATTCTGCTCTTGACGATCCCTGGCATCCCTTCCCTTTACTATGGAGAGGAAATCGGCATGCGCGGACGCAAGGAGGACGGCGATGAGGCACTGCGGCAGCCAATGCTTGCGCCGGATGGGGAGTGGCCTGAATATGGGGAGGACCTGTATCGTGAGATTCAACGGCTGGTCAAGACGCGCCTCTCCTACCCGGCGCTCGTTGATGGTGATTATCTGCCTTTGCAGACGGGCTATACCTTCTTCAGCTTCCTGCGCAGCCTGGGCGATCAACAGGTGATTGTAGCCTTCAGCATTGATGATAAGGCCATGTCGGCAACCATCCCGGTGCAGCGGGTGGGCATCCCCGATGGGACCCGCTTTCGGGACGTTTTGGACCGCCGCCTACCGACCTACACGGTAGAAGAGGGGCGCTTGGAGATCGAGCGTCTGTATCCTGGTTGGGGCCGTATCCTAGTGAACAGCCAGCCGAGTTAGTCGGCGGCGGATGCGGCCTGCGCAGGGGCGCGTTTGAGTGTCTCTGGTACAAAGAAGTAGAAGATCGCGGCGGAGGTGAGGCCAATCGCGCCCATCACCAGGGCAGCGGGCTGCAAAACGAGCGCTGCAGCCACTCCTCCCACCACCAGCGGGCCCGCAGCGCTGCCGCTGTCTCCGACGACACGCCACAAGGCCAGGAACTCCCCACGTGAGTCGGGCGGTGCAAGGTCGGCACCAAGGGTCATCATGGTGCCCGCCCCCATCCCATTCGAGACGTTCATAAAGCTCAGAACAGCCAGCAAACTCCAGAAGTTGGAGGTCAGGGGCAGCAGGGCCATCCCAATCCCCATTCCGGCAAAGCAAGGGACAATCGCCCATTTGCGGCCAAATCGATCCATGACCTGGCCTGCGGGGATGAACATCCACATCTCCAGGAAGGCGGCGATGCTCCACACTAAGCCGATGAACTCAACATCCAGGCCGAGCACGTCAGCCGCATAAAGCGGTACGATGGTCTGGCGTCCCGCCCTGACCATCTGCCCGAAGACCTGCCCCGCCCCAGCCGATGTCAGGGTACGCCAGTTGGCCCGTGCCACCTGAAGCATGTTTAAGGGCTTCTGGTCGGGGGCTGCGATGGGTCGAGGTGCGCCTGCCTTGGCAAAGACGACAACCAGCAAAGCGGCCAGACCGGCAGCCCCGCTCACCGCCAGAAAGGCGGAGCGCAGGCCAAACATCCCAGCGATAATCCCAGCTAAGCCTGGCCCCAAGCAGCTGCCCGCACGGATCAT
>JAADYZ010000141.1 GCA_010092775.1 Chloroflexota bacterium | reverse complement strand
AGATGTGTATAAGAGACAGCGCTGGATCAAGCCTGGAGCGGTGAGTCGCTCGTGATCGCGCTCAATGGGCGTGAGCTGCCCTGTGCTGCGCCCCCCACTGGGGCAATCACCACTCTGGAAGACGCACTGATCTGGAGCTGCCCTGGCCCATTGCTTGAAGCAAGTCAGCCGCTGCCCAGCCGCTTACTCGATGCGGCACTGGACGATTTTGGCCTCTTCGGCGAACCTAACCTGGTGATCGAAACTTCTGTAGCTGAACTCGAAGGGCCGCCCGCATTGGGTAACTTTGACCAGGCTGTCGTGGGTCAAGGCAGTTTAACCGTCACGCCTTTGCATATGGCTATGGTCGCTGCCGGATTGGCCAATCGTGGGCGAATCCCACCGCTCCAATTGGCTCAACGCCTCATCGCACCAGATGGGGAGATTATCCCCCTGGAGGTTGATGGCAGCCCACGCGGCACCATCAGCCCTAGCAATGCAGACAGTATTGCTGGGGCCATGCGCCGCAGCGTCTTGTTTGGTGCTTCACGCCCAGCGCTGCTGCCCCAGCAGGCTGTCTATGGGCACACGGGGGTGGCCATCGCTGGGCCGGAAGGACAAGAGAATGCCTGGTTTATCGGTTTTGTGCGGCCAGAAGGGCGCGATGTGATCGCGGTGGCTGTGTTGATTGAAGATGCTGAGTCGGCGGGAATCGCTGCGGAGATCGGCGGGGAGGCACTGCGGATCGCCCTTCAGCATCCTTGATGAGGCGCAAGAATGCTGAGGGGCGTCGTTGGCATCTACATCATGCGTTGGGCTTCAGCACGTAACACCTCAAGGCGCTGCGCCATAGCTGGGCTACCACCGGCTCGAAGCTGCTGTACAACCGCTTCCATCACTTGGAGTAGTTCACTGCTCAGCTCACTGCGGCGGTCACGCAGCATGTCGAGGGCGGCATCTTCCGTCTCTGCGGAAAGTAAATCGTTGATCATGCGGAGTTCGGGCGGTGCGGAAGACTGCAAGTGCGCCACCACTGCCTCTCGGACCTCACGCAGTCGATCGTCATGATCTTGTACCAGGCGCTGCTGAAGCACCTGGAGGAAAAGCTCGTCAATGCGCTTCTGGTGAAAATCAACGGCGGTGGGAATGTCATCAGAGGCCAACAAGATTTCAATCGTTTCGTTGGCCTTATCCACCAGGATATGTTCGATCTGGTGGCGAATGTTGTCCAGTCGACGCACGGCTTCTTGATTACCTGATGATTGGAACTGCTGCATCACTTCTTCAATGGCCCCCAGAAGCTGCAAATCCAACTTCTTGTCGTTGGCATGCAAGAGTCCATTGACTTCGTCGTTGCTCTCAGCAGAGAGTAGCTCATTAATGAAGCGAATCTCGGGCGGAGCCGATTCTTGGACCAGTCTCAGCACTTCCTCATAAATCTGCGCCAGGCGACCCGATGCCGCCATATTGCCGCTGCGGCGCGCTTCATCCAGGTTGACTTGCAGCACTTGCAAGAAAAGATCGTCAATTCGGTTGATGTTGTCTCGCACAGCTAATGCAATGTCTTCCGCCTGCATGAGTTGGCGCAGCGTTTCGGCAGCGCGTTCCATTTCAGCGCGCTGCTCACGCTCATAGGAGGACGCTGCTTCAAGCGCCAGCTCACGGACTCGGCTGCGCCGCTGTCGTTCAGCATCCGATTGTGCCATGTTGATGCGCGCGGTGATGACCTCAAAGGTTTGATAGTCGAGCAGTTGGCGCCCCAAGCTGGCCAACGCCCGCACTTTTGCCTCATTATGGCGATCTTCCATGAGCAGATCGACAAAGTCTTCGCGCGTCAGTTGGCGTCCTTGCTGCTGCAATTCGGCTAGCAGACCCTGAAGGTCTTCGTTGGCTTCAGCAAAGGCTGCTTCTTGTTCACGTATTTGCTGCCCTATATCGGAATGCTCAAGAATGTATTCACGCGCATTGAGCAAGCGCAGCGACCGGCGTTGGTCCTCCGCCTGAGCCGCTTGCTGTGCTGCTGCGGTGAGCAGTTCGACGAAAGCCATGTCAATCTGATCCATGTTTTCAGCGAGCAGTGCTTCGCGATCTGCTTTCTTAGCCTCGGCGATCTGTTCGATGAGCTGCAACTTGCTCTCGTCGAGGCTGGCGGCCCCAGATTGCTGCTGCTGTTGATACTCTTCCTGGGTTAGCCCCTCAGCTTCCAACACTTGATCCATCAAACCCTGAAAGGTTAGAGCTGTCTTCGGCTGTAGCAAATGGCCTTTCGGCGTGTTCTCATCCATGTTGCGCATTAGCGCGTTTGTTAGGTCACCTACCAGCTTTTCACGATCGGGCTGGTTGAGATTGAGTTCCATCGGCACATAGATAACAGCCACAGGTTTAGTGGAATCGTGATAAATCAACGGCGTTCCCACCATTCCCCGATACCCACAGTGTGGGCATGTAATCACATTCACCCGCCCGTTGAGCAGACGGTCTTTAGCTCCCGGATCGCGGTCAACGTCCAACACCTGCTCCAGCATGGCACTGAAGGGTTGGCCGCAGTTCGGGCACGAAATTGTCGTTGGCGCTGGTCTTGCCATTATTGAGTCCTTGTTGATTTAAACTGCACGGTCAAATTGTAGCATTTCGTTTATCGCTCAGACAACGGAAGCTGGATAATGAAAGTCGTTCCGACTTTAGGCACGCTTTCCACCGTGATCGTTCCATCATGCGCTTTGATGATCGAACGCACAATGTACAGGCCCAATCCAACGCCTTGGGTCTGGCGGGTAAGTGCGTTGTCAGCTCGATAGAAACGATCAAATACTCTTGAGAGCTGCTCAGGCTCCATACCGATTCCTTCGTCGGAAATGCGTATCTCGACGTGGCGATCAAGTCGGCTGCCAGACACGAGGATATGACCGCCATCTGGTGAGTACTTGATGGCGTTGCTGATCAGGTTGGAGAGGACCTGCCCCAAGCGGCGCTCATCCACTTGTACATCTGGGAAGTCGGCGGGAAAGCGGCTCTCGATGGTGTGCTGATCGGTCTGCACCCGAAACTTGCGGACCAAGCGGCCAACCAATTCCGGCAGCCGAACTGTACTGAACTGCAAACTGAGCGTACCCGATTGGACGCGCGTCACGTCTAGTAAGTTCTCGATCATCTCAGCTAGGCGGTCCGCCTCTTCCTCAATGATCGCCAAACCATCCAGCGTTGTTTCCTTGTCCCACATCACATCATCGCGGCGCAGGGTACTGGCATAGCCTTTGATCAGCGCGACAGGTGTTTTGAGCTCGTGAGAGATCACAGAGACGAAGGTGCTCTTGGCTTCCTCAGCTTCGCGAAATTTGGTGATGTCGCGCACATTGGCAATGATGTTGTGCAGGCGGTTCTTGGCGTCGAAGAGGGGCGCATAGGTGATGCCGACACTCAGGGTGCTGCTGTCTTTGCGGCGCAAATCCCCTTCGACGTAAAGGACATTATCCTGATGCAATGGCCAGCCATTGTGCATCGCTTCGGCCAGGTCCATGCCCGGTTCGCGGCGCGCCCAGTTGATCACTTGATGGTATTCCTCGTTGCTCGCCTCTTGCGGGTCCCAACCCGTCATACGAGCCAAAGCCAGGTTGATGCTTTCGATCCGCTGGGTTGGCTTCAGGATCATGATCCCATCGGCGCTGTAGCGCAGTAAGGCATCCAAGCGCTGCTTCTCCGTCGAAACCTGTTCATACAGTCGTGCATTATGGACGGCGATTGCGGCCTGATCGGCATAGGCTTGCAGCAGTTGGAGATCATTTTGTGTGAAGGGTTGACGCTTCCCCCGGAATATGTAGACTACGCCGACTAACTCCTGCCCAATCGCCATCGGCAGAGCAACCACTTGATGCAATCCCAAACCGGCAGTCTTGGCGACGACCCGTACCTTCTGCTTCAGCTTCGGGATGAAGAAGCTATCTGCGCTGCCATGCGAAATATCGGCCAGCAGTGGGGCAAAGAAGTGCAGCAGTTTAGGATCAATGCCGTAGCTGGCTCGCACAGAGAAACTGACTTCGTCCTCTTCCTCATCGATCGCGTCAGCGAGCGCCAACAAGCCTGCTTGCCCATCTAGCATCTGGGTAGCCGCATAGAGCACGCGCCGCAAGACCTCGTTCAAACTGAGTTGAGAAGTCAGTGCTCGCGAGATTTCAAGGAGATATTCGCGTTGTTGGATTAGATAGTCAGCCATGCCTCTATTTTACAGAGCGGCTGGTAAAAGAGAAGCGAGCAGAGGGCCTCAGCATGCTTTCTTATGAGGTTCTATTGCTCTCTTACGACATTCTTTCGGAGTGAGGTTGTACGTCTCGGGTGTTGGCCTCGGCTCGATTGGTGTATCGCCAGGCGAAATTCAGATTGTCGCGTAAGATCAACCCCTTGAACTGCCCCTGATCCACCACAGGCATCACGTCAAGGCGGGCAGCGTTCATTTCTTGCAGGGTTACCCATAAGGTCTCATGTGATTGTATACTGGGAAATTCTGATTGCATCACATGAGCAACGGTGACCGGTTCTGGTAAGCCCTTTAGGTTACGCCGTATGTCTTGATAGCCGAGCAGCCCGACCAGTCGCCCCTCGACCACGACCGGCAGTGGCCGTTCCAAACGGAACAGATGACGCACCAGTTTGTCGCTGAGATTTTGCCAGGGTGAGAGCGATTCATCTGGTGATTGGCAGAGGTCCCGCGCTTCCAAGCGGACCAAGGCACGCTGACGGCGCACATACCGCTCTTCGTATTGGGCACCAAAGTAGATGATGGGTGTTACAATGGCCAACAGAGGATTGGGGGGGATGTTGAGGGGCGGCCAACCGAAGAAAGCCAGCACCAACAAGAGCAGAGAGAGGACCCGCCCAAGCCAAGATGCAACCCGTGTGGCCAGCTCATAGTCAGTGGCCATCGCCAGCCCGGCCCGCAGAATGCGCCCCCCATCCATCGGAAAGGCAGGCAGCATGTTGAACGCGAACAGCATCATATTGGCGGCTAGAGTATAGAGCGCCAAAGCCAGGAGCGTCGGTGGCGAGAAGATGCTCAGGGTGATTTGCACCGCCCAGTCGCCTGGAACAAGCCCCCAAACAAAAAAGATCGCCACGCCCAGGATGACTGCTGCCCCAAGATTGACCCAGGGACCCGCCAAGGCGACTAGCAGCTCTTGCCCTGGTTGGGTGGGGGGAGTCTCAAGCTGTGCCAAGCCCCCAATGGGTAGCAGGACGATGCGGCGAGCGGTGAGGCCCAAGGCACGTGCCTGGAGGGTATGGCCGACCTCATGCAGCAGGGTGCTGGCAAACAACAAGACAATCACTGCGATAGCTTGGGCAATACCCAGCCAGGTACCGTACCACAGCCAGCCTTGCCAGCCTCCAGCCAGAATAATCAGGAAGAAAGTCCAATGTAGATCGACCGCGATGCCGCCGATGTGAAACAGGCGGATACTACCGGTTCGCCCCATCGTGGCTTAGCCTTGGTCTGAGCCAGGCTTTTTGACCGACAATTCCGGACGGCCCATCACATCACGGCCCTTCCATTGGATCTCGCTGCCGCTGGCCACACGCACCATCCCCTCAAGCAGGATAGCAATGCCCAGAATAGTCCCTACCGGATATGACACACCGGACCAAGGCGGGACACGATAGCCTAAGCTGCGCGTCGCACCATAGAAGATGATTTGCCCGATAACGATGGCAGCCAGGATGACGGTGGCGATCGCGTTGTCAACAAGCACAGCCCAGAGCAAAAAGACTAGTGGCAATATATTGAGAATAAAAATACCGACCATGCCCAAGATCGACGCGACCCAACCGCCAGAAAGATCAACAGACGCCTTAAGCGCACCCTGTCTAATTTCCTTGAGGTTGGTATAGAGGCGCACACTCATCACCTCGCGCCCATCAGCGATGAACAGCCGATAGCCTGCTCCTTTGACGATTTCCGCCAATGAGAAGTCATCCATCATGCGGTTTCGGACGGCCTCATGACCACCTGTGGCTTCGTATACCGAGCGCCGGATTAAGATGAATTGCCCGTTCGCCATGGCCAAGCTATCGTTCGGATCGTTCACACGGTGAGGGGGGAAAACCGCCAGCAAGTAAAGCATCATCGGGATCATGATGCGTTCCCACAGGCCACGCAATTCGTACCAGGGCTGCAAGGTCAAGAAGTCGATGTCGTTGGCTTCGGCAAAAGCCAGCGTCCGCGAGATCAGGCTAGGCTCAGCATAGGTGTCCGCATCCATGAAGCACAGCCAATCACCCGTCGCCTGCTGCGCCCCTGAGTAGCAAGCCCACTGCTTGCCGTTCCAGCCTTGAGGTTTTCCGCCGGTGTTGACCACCTTGACCCGTTCATCTCGTGCTACGAACTCTGCCAGAATGTCAGGCGTAGCGTCCTCAGAGTCATCGTCTACAAAAACCATTTCCAGATTGGGATAGTCCTGCTGCACGATGCCGCTTGCGCAGCGTCGGATGTTGCGCTCCTCGTTGCGCGCGGGCACGACTGTCGAGACCAAGGGGAGGCTCTCAGGCAGAGGAGTCGGCGTCAGGGTCCCCAGAAAGCGCATACCAATCGACCCAAGCCAGGCCAAAGCCAGGGTAATGAAGAGAGCATAGATGATGAGAAGGATCGTTAAAGCAGTCATGAATGTTTCAGCACCTGAGCAAACTCACTATATTAACCATCAGCAATGATAACGTTTGAGATGGCATTTTGTTGCGATCCATTCAAGCATCGCCTTCTTTAGATGAATTTCGCAAGTTACCCTCGCGCACCAAAGTGCTCAGGGCAATAATGGTCAGGCCAACAATCACACTGATAGGGCGATCTTCATCCCACATCATGGCGAGGGTCACAACGGCAAAGGCAAGCAACCCAAGCACATCTGCGTACCGATATTCCAAGATCGCGACAGCGAGGAACAGCGCGGCGATAGTGGCACTTGCGATGAAGGCTTCACCGCCGGGCTGGCGACCCGTAACAATAAATGCGACAGATACGCCTAGCAGGGGAACCCCCACCACCAGTTGACGCGCTAATTTGGCTTTGAACTGACTACTGTTGTTCATTTCCAGGTCCGAAGTTCTGTGTTAATGACTCTAACCAGGCGTTAAGTGCTTCGGCAGTAGCATAGACCAGCACACCAATCGATGCGATCAGAAAGCCAATCAGCATGCCCAGGGCCTGCAGCCAGCCAAACAGCGATCCGTCCTGCACTTCATGAGAGCCAAAGCCCATGACATCGGCCAACAAAGCCGCAGCGGCAAACACCAACCCGGTCATCCCCAGGCGAACGCCAATGTCGCGCATCAGCGAGCGCGGCTGGTCTCGATGTATGAGAGCATAGACCACCAGATAGGCTCCCGCCACCAGCAGGAACAGCCCAGTGAGCACTGAACCAATCTGAATCACGCCGACTCCAGGGGTTGCATCTGCACTAACTGAGAAGGGGAACAAACCCAAAAAGAAGAAAACCCCACCAGCCGCGCTTCCCAACACACCAATCTGAGCTAAGCGATTCATGTGGGCAGCCCCTTACGCAGTGTACGCAGCCAATTACCGTGGAAGATCAGGTTGATCTGGTCACTTGTATAGCCCCGTTCTGCCAGCAGCGGCACCAGCTTTTGCAGATCAGCAATCGTGTTGATCTCCTCTGGAACGCGCTCGTAGCCAAATCCCCCATCAAAGTCGGTCCCAATTCCAACGTGCTGCACATCACCCGTCACCTGGCACACGTGGTCGATGGCATCGGCAACCAAACTGAGCGAGACATTTCGTCTGCCATCCGTGGGATGCCAGCCCGGAACCAGAAACCGATTGTAAGGAACAATGCCGATTACACCGCCCCGTTCAGCCAACCCAAGGATCATATCGTCCGATAGGCCACGGTCCGATGGTAAGAAACGCCGCGGATTGGCGTGACTGGCCAGCAGCACACCCGTATAG
>JAADYZ010000140.1 GCA_010092775.1 Chloroflexota bacterium | reverse complement strand
CAGCGATGAGGCCATTCTGGTGTCGGTCACGCAGGGGAGGGCGATTGATGCCCGTCGCCCACTCTACGATCCTTGGGGTGCTCACGAAGCGTCCTACCGCAGCTTGACGAGCGGGGATGCTGCTGCCCTGATGGCCTATTTGCGCAGTGTTGACCCTGTTGAGAACTTCTCGCCGGAACCTGAGTTGGCCCCGGGGTTCGAGACCTTCCCTGCTCTGGAACGCGAACCACTGGGGCCCTTGGGCATCGCACTCAACATTGCCGTTTTTTTGCTGCTCGGCGCGCTGATTGTCTGGGTGGTCATCCGGCAAGGGCGAACAGCCCGCCGCATGCGCGAAACCGATTGGGTGGGCACCTTCTCAGAGCTAGCGAATGAAGCCCGACCTGAGCAACAGCAGGAGAAGCCGTCAGATGAATCTACGCGTTGACAGGACCGGCGGCCTGCTGTAAGGTTTCGCCAGTGAGCCATTCTCTCTGTGGGGCTGCGCCATCCAAGGGCGTCGTCACCCTATAAAGGATCGAAGCCGTCATGAGCGACCCATCACCGTCCACAGCCGAACTGATTACGCTCCGCGGAAGTTACATTCTTACCCCAATTGCCGCGCTGCTCCTGAAGATCGGCCTGTGGTTGGCCATCGGTGTCTTTGTCCTCTACGATCCAGTGCTCAACCTGACCCGCGAGAGCACCGGCTGGGTCTATATTGTGATGGGCTTACTGCTCATTCCGACCGTGTTGAGTCAGGCTGAACTGAGTAGTTGGATCGGCCAGCCCAATGGAAGCTATCGATTGATTGAAGAGATGGAGCAAGACTCTGTCACCTTCATCGCAGGTTGGCTTTATATACTGGGCTGGGCGGCATTGAGCGCTCTGCTGGCCCTGGCCATCACCGCCAACTTAATCCCACTGATTGAACTGATTATCCCCTGGGCATTACCTGATGCAGTCCTGGCGATCATTCTGGTCGCAGTGATTACGGTGGGCAACCTCTTGCGTTTCCGCCCGGCTTGGCAGCTTGGAGTTTGGCTGACCAGCCTGGGCACAGTCACCCTGGTTGTACTACTCTTCTTATTGGCCTCTGCCGCACCAGAAGGCAGCATGCCCTTTACAAGCCGACTAGACAGCGACCTATCCTCAGCCATCGGACTGCTCTTCGCCGCAATGTGGGCCTTCGACTTGGTGACCCAGGTCGATCCCCCGCGTGCACGGCGGGGAAATGTGTTTACTCTGGTTCTACATGTGGCGGCTGTGCCAGCCTTCGCCGGGTTACTAGCCCTGTTTGCCCGCCTGAACACAGCACGCGTCCTCAGTATTCCTGAATTGTTCGAGAGAGTGCTGCCAGGCAGTGAGTTGATCGTGGTTGGCATCAGCGCCGCGATATTGATCATCGCTTGGCAGATGCTAGCGCGCACCAATCTATTTTGGCTGCAAACGATCGGCGCGGATGGCTGTCTGCCCAATTTCATCTTCAAAGAGCAGGGGAAGAAAGAAACGCCAGGCCGCCTGATTGTTTTCCAGAGCGTCTTGACGATCCTCTTCATTGTGTTGGCCACCCAACTGACCGACAATAGCATTGTTGACCTGGGGCGTTTGGCTGCTTTCGCCTATCTTGTTCTGAACATTGCGGTAGGCATCGCGGCATTGGTCCTCGCCAATCGACCCCGCGCTGAAGGGCGACCAATTACGCTACCGCTCTTTCCGATCATCCAGGCTGCCAGCGCTGGGGTGGCCTTCTTGTTGCTGTTAAGCCTCTCAGCTCCTGTTCTGCTGATCGGCGTTGGCTGGGTGGCTCTGAGCCTGCTAGCCTATCAGGTCTTTGGGCGAGTGCAATTCCGCGCTACACAGATGGGAACCACCGTCTTCCAGGACGAAGCCCAACTGCGGATCACCTCCAGGTATCCGATTGTGGTCGCGGTAGCCAATCCGAACACTGCCCAAGGCTTGGTGGCCTTTGCCTCACGGATTGCCCAACAGCATAACGGCCACGTCGTGATCACCCAGGTGATTCCAGTCTCGGATACGCAGCCTCTGGTATCTGGGCGGCACTACGCTCAAACCGAGTACCAGTTGATTGAGGACCTCGTTGAAGAAACGACTCAATCGGGTGTGACCGTTGAGGGTATCACGCGGTTGGCACGCAGCGTGCCACGCGGCATCCTCGACACCATCGACGAAGAGAATGCTCGCATGCTGGTCATTGGCTGGAACGCCACTGAAAACGCTATCGGTCGCCGTGAGCTGAACCCCATCATTCAGGATGTACTCGACAATGCGGTGTGCGATGTCGTGGTATTACGAGGTATGTGGCAAGAGGCGCCTGAGCGGCTGTTAGTCCCGATGGCGGGTGGCCCACATGCACCGCGTGCAGCGCAAATCGGGCTTGACTCCACGGCGGGCAACGATGGTTCAGTTACCCTACTTAACGTCATGTCTGAAACAGACGCCTCGCCCTCTCTGCGCGCTGACCGGCAGCGGATGCTTAACAACGCACGCGCTCAATTGGGTGTACCGGCCCGCACCGAAGTCAGCGTGGTGACGGCCAACCGCCCGATGGCGGGCATCATCCAAGCGGTTGAAGAGCACGATGGCCTCTTGTTTGGTGCTTCTGTGCGCGACTTCCTGGACAATTCTGAGTACTTCGGTCAGTTCCCGATGACTCTGGCCGAGAAGGTAGAAAAGCCGCTGGCGTTAGTCCGCAGCGAAACGACCATCACATCAATTATGGCGCGGCGGGCAGTCCGGTCGATTTCTGACGTCCTGAGCACGGCCACCATCGCCGAGGAACGCAGCCTCGTTCGCAACTACATTAAAGAGAATTCGTCAGTCAACATCAACTACTATGTGTTGATTGCCCTCTCGGCAATGATTGCGACCTTGGGCTTGCTTCTGAACAGCCCGGCGGTGATCATCGGCGCGATGTTGGTCGCCCCATTGATGGGGCCCATCGTGGCAGCGGCAGGTGGGATCGCATTTGGCACGCCTGAGCGCATCCGAGAGGCGCTTACCGCTTTACTCCAGGGCACACTCCTGGCCATATTTTTAGCGATCTTGACAACGACCCTATCACCGATCGATTTCGCCACCCCAGAAGTCTTAGCACGTACCCGCCCGAATCTTTTGGACCTCGGGGTCGCCTTGGTCTCAGGCTTGGCAGGCGCTTACGTGATTGCACGTGAGGAAGTCAGTAACGCCCTACCGGGCGTCGCTATCGCGGCGGCGTTGATGCCACCGGTCTGTACCATTGGCATTGGCATAGCGCTGGGCGATGTTCAGATTGCTGGTGGTGCCACCCTCTTATTCACCGCAAACCTGGCAGGCATCGTCTTTGCAGGTGCGGCGATCTTTCTTCTGCTAGGGATCCGTCCCCCCCCCCGGGACGAAGACCGGCGCTTCTTGCGGCAAGGCCTGACCATTTCCCTGCTCTCGCTCATTGTGATCAGCATCCCGCTGGCTATCTTCCTGTCGAATGCAGTGCAGCAAGACAGCGTTCAGGGTGAAGCACGCACCATCATCGAAACCGAGATCGCCGATTGGGGTGAGGTCGAAGTGACCGACTTCCGCGTCGAGTTTGAGGGTGGGCAACCAACGGTATTCGCTACCCTCTTGACCAGCGACGAGGTACCTCAGGAAGCGATCGACGACTTGATGCTGCGCTTGCAAGACCAACTAGGCCTCGACCTGGACACTCAGGTGCGTCTGTCGCTGGTTGAACGGACCTTGCTACGCAGCGATATGCAATCAGAAACGTCTAACGAGTAAGAAGCGCAGGACTTTGCGATCAACACGACTTAATCCACAATTGATTGGTGCCAGCCTGTTTCTGGT
>JAADYZ010000139.1 GCA_010092775.1 Chloroflexota bacterium | reverse complement strand
GGTTAGAGGTGTGCTTGGATTGTATATCTGACTGTGCTTCGAGGCGAACTCAAATCGATGGTGCAAGTCGCGATTATGGTCAATCATTCGCCTGAATAAGGCGTTCACGCGCCGCGATAATCCGATCCGCTGCTAGGTCATCGCGGCGCATCGCCAGCAGAACGGCACCGATCACAGGCTGGGCCTCAAAGTGGACAAAGCGTGCGCCTTTGATTTCGGCCAGGATATGGGCTTGCAGCGGCTCAATCAAGATTGGCCCTGCCTTAAAGAACCCACCACCCGTGATGATGTCGATCTCTTCATCCATCACCTGCATTTGCCGCGCGACGCCGAAGACCATCGTTGCCAGCGCCTCGGCTGACCATAGGACTAATCTATGGGCGACTTGGTCGCCCGCGTGGGCGGCTTCAAACACGATCGGTGCCGCTTCCGTCCATAGTTTGTAGCGCTGCGTCACAATGCCTTCGATCATATCGGTGGCGTCGCGCGCGCCGAGGTGCTCAATGAATCGCTCGGTCAGGATGGTTTGGGGTCCGGTGAGCGTCCAGGCGGCAGCAACGGCGTAACGCGCTTGCACAACAATATCCATTGCGCCAGCCCCTTCGCCCACAACAAATCCTCTCCCGACGGCACGCCCGAAGCGGCCATCAGCGGTTTGGCCCATGCAGTTGCACCCCGTCCCGGCGATGAGGGCGATTCCTGATCCGCTCTGGCTGCCGCCGTGTAACACCAACAAGGTATCGTTGACGAGCGTGATCTGAGCATCCAGCCCAATCTGGCTGATTGCGTCCAGGTGGTCCTGCCGTTGGGATTCCCAGTCGAAGCCGGAGATGCCGAAGCAGGCCGAGACAATATCGGATTTTTCCAGGCCAGCCGCCTGGAGGGCTTGTCCGGTGATGTCCTTCATGACGTCGACCATGACATCATAGTCGTCCTGACGGTCGCCAGCGGGGCCACGCCCGACAGCCAGCACATGACCATCTCCGTCGCTTAACCAGGCGACGCTCTTGGTACCACCGATGTCTATTCCCAAGTAAACCATCAGATTACTCCTCAAAGAACTGGGGTAGATAGGGACGGCTGGTTTCCAGCATGTCGTCCAAGACTGCCTGAATCCTGTCGGCTGAGGGGCCTAGTGGGTGAACCAATAGGGCTTGATAAGCGGCTGTGCGATCTCCCGTGGTGGCAGCTTTTGCGCTGAGCATCTCGTAGGCCTTGACCGCAGCCATCAGGCCGTAGGCGGCAGGGGGCAGCGGATCAGCCGGTAAGGGCTGGATACCTTCCCGGTTGACGCGGCAGTTTAGTTCCAACACCCAATCGTCAGGATAGTCAGCGACCGCGCCCCGGTTGGGGACGTTGCCGACATGTACCTCATCTAAGTTGTTGTAGTGGGCGCTGATCAACTGGGTGGCGACCGTCGAGTAATAGGCGCCACCTCGCTTCAGCAGGCCCTCTGGGGCTTCAGTTCGATCTGGCTCCGCATATTGGGCCAGCAGGTCCGCCTCGATCTCCATCACGATTTCCGCACGTGAGGGCGGCCAATTGGCTTGGCGGGCGAGTCGGCTGGCAGCGTAGTAAAAGTAGGTCAGGTAGTTGTTGGGGACCATCTGCAGAGCCTGGATGGTAGCCGGGTCCCAGTGCCATTCAAGCGGATGTTGACGCAGAGCGGCCATGAAATCATCCCATAGGCTCTCGCCGTTGACGCTTAGATCACGATACCAGCAAAGGTGGTTGAGGCCGAGCGTTGCTAGCTGGGCTTCATTTGGATCAATGTGATGATGAGTGTGGGCATTCAGGTGGTCAACGATTTGCATCTTGCTCCAGTAGGGTTCGTTGCACACCCCCACGATGGGCACATCCGGCTCATAAAGGCTGACGGCCTGCACCACCAAACCTGCCGGATTGCTGAAGTTGATCAGCAATGCATCCGATGCCAGTTTTTTGAGGTCACGGGCGATGTTGAGCACCACCGGGATGGTGCGCAGTGCTTTGGCCATCCCCCCGATGCCGGTGGTTTCCTGGCCAATCAGGCCATGCCGCCTGCCCAAATACTCGTCTTCGCGGCGGGCGGCCATACCCCCAACTCGGAACTGCGTCAGAACGTAGCTTGCCCCTTCGATGGCTTCGGGCTGATGGGTTGTCAGCCTGACCGCAAAGGGACCGCCTTTTGCCTGCACCATGCGCTGGGCAAAGCCACCAACCACCTCTAAGCGCTCAGGCGAGATGTCCATCAAGCACAGCTCGCTGATGGGAAGGGCCTCGACCCGGTCAAGGAAGCCATTGATCAGTTCCGGTGTGTAGGAAGATCCACCGCCAATGACAGCTATTTTCATCGTAACCCTCTCAGTGTAGCGGAGCTGACACATCAAGAATAACAAAAGGCGATGCATTCTGCTGCATCGCCCTCCTTGGCTTATTCTGGATTGGATCGGCTGTGTCTGGTTTAGGGAGACAGCGACAAGGCTGAGTTGGGGTTCACGCGGATGCCAGGCCCCATGGTCGAGGTCAGCACCAAGCGGCGCACAAATGCCCCTTTGACCGAAGCCGGGCGGGCGCGCCGGATGGTATCCATCAGCGTAGCGAAGTTGAGCATCAGTTGATCGGCTTCGAAGCTGGCTTTGCCAATCGGCACATGCAAGTTGCCGGTGCGGTCATTGCGATACTCAGCACGTCCGGCGCGGGCCTCTTCGATCACACGCGGGATGTCTTCGGGCTGAACGACCGTCCCCGACTTAGGGCTGGGCATCAGACCGCGCGGACCTAGCACACGACCCAGTCGACCGATCTTGCGCATCATGTCTGGAACGGCGATTGCCACGTCGAACTCGGTCCAGCCGTCCTGTATCTTCGCGATCTCAGGGTCGCTGGCGATGATGTCGGCTCCGGCTCCTTCGGCAGCGCTGGCTGCTTCACCTTCGGCGAAGACCAGAATGCGCACGGTTCGGCCCAAGCCTGCCGGCATGACGATGGCGCCGCGAATCTGCTGGTCGGCCTGGCGCGGGTCGATCCCGAGGCGCATATGCACTTCGATCGTCTCGTCAAACTTGGCGACGGCTGTCTCTTTAACGAGGGCCAGCGCCTCTTGCGGTTCATACAGCTTGTCGCGGTCTACTTTCGCCGCGGCGTCTAAGTACTTCCGTCCATGCTTTGCCATATCAGTTCTCTCCAGTGGTTCGGACGAAACCGGTGGGGTTCCTCCCACGCTATACACAACGCGGGGCAGCGACGGCGGGCGTCGTTGCCCCTACGGCTTACACAATCGATTGGTTGAGACCGGCTTAGTCGCCGATCAACACGCCCATGCTGCGGGCGGTTCCTTCGACCTGGCGCATGGCCATGTCGATGTCGTTGGCGTTCAAGTCCGGCATCTTGATCTCAGCGATCTTGCGAACCTGATCGCGGGTCAAGGTGCCCACTTTAACCTTGTTCGGCTCACCGGATGCGCTCTCCAGCCCCAACTCCTTCTTGATCAGATAGGCGGTGGGTGGCGTCTTGAGCTTGAAGCGGAAGGATTGATCCGAGAAGATCGTGATTTCCGCCGGTACAATGTCACCGATCTGACCAGCGGTGCGGGCATTGTAGTCCTTGCAGAACTGCATCAGGTTGACGCCATGTGGGGCCAACGCTGGACCAATCGGGGGGGCAGGGCTGGCCTTGCCTGCCGCAATTTGCAGGCGAACAACTGCGATAACTTTCTTTGCCATACGTCCTCGTAATCCTCAGGTGATTGCTAAATCTTCTCGACCTGCAAGAAGTCGAGTTCAACAGGCGTTTCACGCCCAAAGAAGGATACCATTACACGGACCTTAGCCCGTTCAGTATCGATTTCACCCACGACACCGATGATGTCGTTGAAGGGGCCATCAATAATGCGTACTTTCTGGCCCGGCTTGAACGAGACCTTGACCACCGGGGCATCTGCCTCCATGCGGCTCATGATCTGTTCGACTTCGGCTTCGGTGAGAGGGGTAGGCTCGTTACCCATGCCCACGAAGCCGGTGACACCGGGCGTGTTGCGAACGACATACCAGGAATCTTCATCCATCACCATCTGGACTAGGATGTAACCTGGGTAGATTCGCCGCTCAACAATCTTACGCTTGCCTTCTTTGATCTCGATCTCCTCTTCAGTGGGGATCACGACATCAAAGATTTTGTCCTCCATGCCCATCGTCTCAATCCGTTGATCGATAGCATGGCGGACCTTGTTCTCATACCCTGAGTAGCAGTGAACGACGTACCAGCGCCGACCGTCATCAGGCTCATCGGCGACTTGTTCCTCGATGGGGGTCGTTTCATTCTCTGCCGGGTCGAACGGTTCATCGCTCATGACAACAGCACCTCGCTGCGGCTTGCTTACCTTGTCGGTCGGACAGCCCTACGCACCAAGCAGCAGCGCCGTAATCTCCCGGAAAAGCAAGTCTAGAACGCCTAGGAAGATGCCAAAGGCAATGATCGCGCCAATCACGATGATCGTTAAGCGGGTGGTCTGTTCCTGACTCGGCCAGGTCACTTTGCGCAGTTCATCCCGAGTATCCTGAAAATAGCGGATGACCGGGTTGTTGCTCTTTGAGCTTTTGCGCTGCGGCTGGCTGGCCCGGCGGCTCGACCGGCGGCTGTCTTTCTTGTCGCGGTCTTTCTTTTCACTGCGGCTCGATGCAGCCTTGCTATCGTCCTCCGCAGCCCTACGGGAGCGGCGCGACCGGCGAGAGCGCTTGTTCTCTTCGACGGCTTCCTCTTCTTCGAGCGCGTCGTCCTGCCGATCTTTGGTTCGCGTAGCCATACTGTCTCCTACAGTTCAAGACACCGTCAATTGACGGTGTCTCGTTATCCAATACCAATCTAGCACGCGAGGAAGGACTTGAACCCTCAACCTACGGTTTTGGAGACCGTTGCTCTGCCAATTGAGCTACTCGCGTAAGTGGGACGCCAAACTAACACCCAGTGTGTCCCGAGAATCGTGCTAAAAAGTATAGCACACTTGGAGACCGCTTTGCCAGTGGCTATTTGGTCTCGCGGTAGAGCACATGACGCCGCAATGTGGGATCATATTTGCGCATTTCAAGGCGCTGTGGATCGTTCCTGCGGCTCTTCTCAGTCGTGTAGAAATGACTGCTTTCGGTGCTCTGCATCTTGATGACGACGCGTGTTCCCTTTTTCTTCGCCATGCTTCACCTCGTGAAAACAAGGGCGAGGCAGCGATGCGCCTCGCCCCACAATCTGCTTGCTTACTCGACGATGTCGGTGATAATACCAGCGCCGACAGTCAGGCCACCTTCACGGATCGCGAAGTTCGCGCCCTTATCGACAGCAGCCTGCTTGCCCAGCCGCACAGTCATCTCGACACGGTCGCCTGGCATCACCATCTCGACGTCATCCGGCAGGATCAACTCGCCAGTCACGTCCATGGTGCGGATGTAGAACTGCGGCTTGTAGCCACTGAAGAAGGCCTTGTGGCGGCCACCTTCATCCTTACGCAAGACGTAGACCTCACACTTGAAGGTGGTGTGCGGGGTGATGGAGCCTGGCGCAGCCAAGACCATGCCACGCTCAACGTCGTCGCGGGTGATACCACGCAGCAGGATACCGGCGTTGTCACCGGCCTGCACTTCCGGCAGTTCCTTGTGGAACATCTCGGTGCCTGTCACGGTGGTGCGGAAAGGCGTGTCACGCAGACCGACGATCTCAACCTCATCACCCTTGCGGATGATGCCACGCTCAACGGAGCCGGTCACCACAGTACCACGCCCCTTGATGCTGAAGACGTCCTCAACCGGCATCAAGAAAGGCAGATCGGTCGCCCGCTCTGGCTCCGGGATGTAGTTGTCTACCACATCCATCAGTTCCAGGATCGGAGCGTACTCAGGCGCGTTGATGTCGTCGCTGGCGCTCTCGAGGGCAGCCAGGGCCGAGCCACGCACGAAGGGGGTCTCATCACCGGGGAAGCCGTAGCTGTCCAGCAGTTCGGCCAGCTCCAGCTCAACCAGTTCGAGCAGCTCCTCGTCGTCCATCATGTCAACCTTATTCAGGAAGACCACCATGGCCGGCACTTCCACCTGACGGGCCAGCAGCACGTGCTCACGGGTTTGGGGCATCGGGCCGTCCGGCGCGGCAACCACCAGGATCGCGCCATCCATCTGGGCGGCACCCGTGATCATGTTCTTGATGTAGTCGCGGTGACCAGGGCAGTCTACGTGGGCGTAGTGGCGGTTCTCGGTCTCGTACTCAACGTGCGAGATGGCGATGGTGATACCACGTGCCTTCTCTTCCGGCGCATTGTCAATCATGTCGAATGCGCTGAACTCAGCGCCACCTGCCAGGGCCATCACTTTGGTGATCGCAGCGGTGAGGGTGGTCTTGCCATGGTCGATGTGGCCGATTGTACCAATGTTCAGATGCGGCTTGGTACGCTCGAATACTCCCTTGCTCATAAGGTTCTCTTATCCTCCAATAGTGATAAAAATGCGCTACTGTCTTCGGCGTCCCACAATGGGGACCAGACATAAAAATGGAGCCTTCGACGGGACTCGAACCCGTGACCTCACCCTTACCAAGGGTGTGCTCTACCGACTGAGCTACGAAGGCGTGTGCCGTTTGTCAATCGCTTCAAAGGTGATGGAGATGAAGGGACTCGAACCCTTGACCTCCGCCGTGCAAAGGCGGCGCTCTCCCAACTGAGCTACATCCCCATAGCGTATTGACAACCTATCAAACCCGAAGATTTGACTCCTGAATTATAGAGGCGAGTGGGTACATCTTCAAACAACTAGTGCCACTTGCCAGTGGGCCAGGTAGGACTCGAACCTACGAAGCTCTCGCAGCGGATTTACAGTCCGCCCCCTTTGCCGCTCGGGACACTGACCCATGTGGTTATAATTCGGCAATTGTTTGTGCTTAGGCGGGGCACGTTCCAATTGCTGAGCCGACGATGGGACTCGAACCCATAACCTACTGTTTACAAGACAGTTGCTCTGCCAATTGAGCTACGTCGGCGTCATCCGCATGAATTATAACGTGGACACAATGCATACTCAATCGTGTCTGCACGCCATTCATAGCCCGTAAATACTATCGAATTGGCCAGAATGTGTCAATAGTACAAACGTAAATAACGCATTTGAACGTGACAAAACTGTAAAGGTGAAGGGAAACTCGAATGACTATAATGAGGATGCCGAAGAACTCCAAAGTTATCATCGTTTCATTCACTCACTATGCTTCGGCTTGGGGGATCAGTTATGTCATTAACGTCCAATGACGCACACGCGTTACTTCTTCATGCTGCCCTACAGGGCGGCCTTCTCGACTCCGCTACTCTGCAAAACGTTATTCATCAAAACAACTTATCGCTTGAACTCAACGATTGGCTCGATCAACAGCTACAGGCTGGCGTTATCAAGCAGAGCGACGCCGGTTGGTCGTTCGCCAATACACATACGCGACGCAACATTGTGAACGATATCGATGACGGAGCACTTCCTGATCTCTATCGTAGCCTAGCGTTGGCCGTCGAGCTGACCGAAGACGCCAATCCGTTGGTCCTCCTGGAGTATTGGGAGAAAGCTGGCGATTCTGAAAAGACACTGGATTATGTCATCGCTAGCGTAAAGCAATGGATGGCCAAAGACAATGCGGCCCGTGCGCTTGCCTTGGCCGAGCCCTATCTCGCGACGCCATTCGACAGCCTTCATCCTGAGCGCTATGCCGAATTGCTTTCTGCGGTAGCAGTCGCCGCTGGTGAACTGGGCGATTTCGGTCGGCAGATCGAGCTGTTGGAGAGGCTACGAGAGCTGGCTTCAGAGGCTCGGTTGCCTCACCTCGAGTTTAAGGCTCTCGACAGAATGATACATGTTGCTCTTAACCAAGGCGATTGGGAAAGCTTCAAGACGCTACTGAGCAAGGCTTCTTCTTTAGCAGGAAGCCAGAATAGCCCTGACATGAAGAGCCAAGTGCTGCAATGGCACGGAAGGTTCCATTATCAGCGTCGGCATTTCGATGAGGCTGAAATGTTCTATACTGAGGCGGCCCAGCTGCGTGCCGATGAAGGGTTGCCGCCTACTGTCTCATCCAGTAGCAGCCTGGCTAAAATTGCTCAGAAGCGGGGAGATTATCAGGCTGCGCTGGACCACTATCAGACTGTCATCGACGCGACAGACTCGAAACTGACAGCGATCCGCATTCGCGTCAATATGGGGAACGTAGCCTACTTGCAAGGCAACTATGAACTTGCTTGCGAGCAGTATCTGCTATGTGCTGAGCACTTTGAAGTGTATCAAGACAAGTGGAACCTGGGAATCGTATTGAACAATTTGGGTTCCGCCTACGTCCGCCTTGGCAACACTGATGCCGCACTAGATGCGTTTGAACGAACGCTCAAGCTCAGTTTGGAAGTTCAGGGGATTACCCTGACCCTAGCCGTCATTGTCGAGCTAGCCGAGCTCTTGATGTATGCAGGGCCAATGGAGAAGGCCGTTGAGTGGATTGGACTAGCGATTAACCATCCCAATCGCGATCTGGATGTAATGGACACAGCAGAACCGTTGCTGGCCTCGTTTCAAAAAGTTCTGGGCGCCACACAAGTGGAGGCCGCGCTCAACCGGGGGCGCCAACTCGACTTGAACGACGTTGCGCAAGATATTCTGACCATGCTAGCAGCTCTTCGGGTGGAGAATACCGATGGCTCGACTTGATTCATGACAGATAGCAGGTTGCCAGCCCCCACCATGTGCGTATAATAGAGATAGTGGACGCTCCATGCATCCGCAAGTTGTTTCACATACAGAAACAGAGGAGAGAAAAACATGGGCCAACGGCGCCGCCAAACGGGCATCATCCTGATTGTGGTGGTTCTGGTCATTGTGATCTTGGCAGGTGGTGCAGTTGTTGTCTTCAGTCTGCTTGGCGGCGGTGGAGACGAGACTGCTGATGGCGAGACGCCCGACAGCGAGACCGACGGCGCAGAGGCTGATGTCACTCCGACGGCCATCCCCCCCACCGCCACACCAGTTCCTACCCTATATGTCATTGTTGCAGAGCGTGATATTCGCCGTGGCGCCATTGTTACGGTCGATGATTTGGGTGCGATTTTGTGGGCAGGTGCCGAGGATACCATTCCTCCCAACGGCTATGCCTTCAACTCCGTAGACACACCTGAGATTACGGAACTAACATCCAACCTGGAGCTTGAGGAAATCCTCAACGAAATTGTTGGCAGTCGAGCGATCAGCGACTTTGTGGCGGGGCAGCCCCTCCAACAGAACCTGCTGACGCGTGGTGATGAGCCAACACAGTCACTAGGCTCACCCGCTTCAACCCTCATCCCGTCCGGCTTTGTTGCAGTTGCCGTGCCAGTCAACCGTTTCGGTCTGGTTGGCTACGCCCTGCGCCCGCTGGACCACGTTGATATTCTGGCCTCCTACATGTTGGTCGATGTCAATGAACAGTTCCAGACGCTAACACCCAGCCAGCAGCTCTCTCTCACAGAAGATGCCAACGGTAACATCTCAGCGAACCCGCTGGGCGCACGTGGCATTTTTGTTGACCCGCCGGTTAACCGCGGTGACTTCAGCCCCCGTGCTGAAATCCCCGGCCCGGGTGAGGATGAGTTCCTGGGTGACAGTATTTTGATTGTTCCTTCCGAAGCCTTCCAGCGCCCACGCGTCGCAACACAGCTTCTGATCGACAATGCGATCGTGCTGCGGGTTGGCGCATTCGATCTTGAAGAGTTGTTCGAGCCAATCGTCATTACTGAGGAAGTAGAAGTTCAAGCGGAAGAGGCCGTTGGTGAGGGCGAAGAAGGCGAAGGCGCGGCTGAAGGTGAGGAACCCGCTCCGCCGCCCCCACCGGAACCGGCTGATGATGCGACCCCTATTCCTACCCCAACACCCGTTCCACCAGACCTGGTGATTTTGATGATGCCACGTCAGGATGCCCTGGTGTTGAAATACTCGATCGAAACGGGCTCCCTGATTGACCTGGTGCTGCGGAGTGCCTTAGATGACGATGTTGACGGCATTGCGACCGATACCGTTACGCTCAGCTACATCTTGAACAATTACAACGTTGAGATACCGCCTCGACTGCATGTGGCTCAAGAGCCGCGCGTTGACGTGATCTATAACGATTTCCTGGTCTTCGACTTGCTCAATATTCTCGACGTTCAGGCTGAGGATACAGATATTGTCATCGAACAGCCCTAGAGTAGATGATACGCCTGATTCATAGTAGAATACTGGCCAGTAAAGCGAGTAAGAGAGGCTAATACTCATGGCGAAAAAAGGTGCAAAGAAGACCGTTGGTAAAGCGCGTAAGGGTGATGTGAAGAAGGCTGTGATGAAGCTGCACTATGTGCAGAAGGAAGACGGCAGCTACGCTCCCAAATACGAGCGCGTCAAGGACGAGTAAAGCCCGTCCC
>JAADYZ010000138.1 GCA_010092775.1 Chloroflexota bacterium | reverse complement strand
CGCTCGAAATAGGGCAGCTTCTTGACGGCGACTTTGCCCGCAAAAAAGACCTCGTCAACGGGCGAGAGATATTGGCGCACCTCATCGGTTGCGCTGTAGACGGCCTGTTGTGCGTCGCCCTGTTCGTCACCGAGCAAACCGGTCATGGTGACAAGAGCAACCGGGAGGCGAGCAAGCACCTCGGCATGCGCAGCGACCCAAGCTACTGCCTCCGGAATCCAGCTCCCCATGCGCGTGGCACTGCCAATCACGACGGCGTCATATCGCGCCAAATCCGTGACATCCTGGATGTTTCGGACATCGACCCACACGTCTTCCCGGCGAAGGACGTCGGCAATAATGTGGGCAACTTCGCCAGTGGTTCCGGCTCGTGTAGCATACGTAATCAATATGGACCTGCTCATGCGCTCTCCGCGGGGGTGGGTGGCTAACCATTACAACAGTGTACCGCAGTTCGCCCAAGCTATCAGCCAGAGACTGGAATCAAGCTCGACCCGACATAGTGCGAAATCGCAGCTTGCGCTAGAGTTAGGCGCATGCATGTTTGGAAAACCTTTCAAGGAGAAATCATGAAGACACGTCTCGCATTCTTCATGCTCGTTTTGTCGATTATGGCTTGTGCCGTTCCCGGACTGAGTGGGGAAGCGGGCGACCCCGCAGTCGAGGATGTGGGCGAAGCACCGCTGCAGGCCGAGGATACCGAGGAGGGCGCCACCGTAGATGATTCAGCAGTGGAGCCTACACCAGAGCCAACGGATGTCCCTCCAACTGAGGTGCCCACCGAAACGCCTTCCATCTGCAACCATACCTACTACCCGGTTGTTGAAGGGGCGAGCTGGGTCTATGAGTCACGCGTGAATGGCGAAGAGCCGCAGCAGGCCACCATGAGCCTCACAGACGTCAGCGATAACACATTCACCTGGAACTATACCCTAGATGAGGTCGTCGTCAGCAGCCAATGGCAATGTTCGGAAGGTGGATTGGTTCAGACGGAATACGGGCAGGTCGCGATCGGTGGTGTCGGGGACCTTGAGCTAGAGACAACGGCCTACTCTGGAGTTACGCTGCCGCCAATTGAGGATTTCGTACCAGGGGCCACGTGGCAAAGCGTCTACGAGGCACGGGCAACCATCACCGGCCAGGAATTCCTGTATGACATCACCCTGAATTACACCTACGTAGCAGATGAAGAGGTTACCGTTCAGGCTGGGACCTTCACGGCAGCCCGGATTGAGACGTTGATTTCGCTCACCACCCAGGGCACAACCATTGAAGTGCCCACAATCGGTTGGTACGTTGAAGGAATCGGGCAGGTGCGCAGCGAGGGTGAGCTGCTCGACTTCACCAGCAGCGTCGAGTTGATCAGCTTCAACATTCCGGAGTAGCCATTCGTCGAATTCGCCAGCACATCGTGTTGCCCAGGCCTCCCATGGAGTCTACAGGCCTGGGCAGCTCCTAACAGGCGCAGGAAATGACAAGACTTGGCCGCCTCAAGACGATCCAATTTAATGGGCAGCGGGTTCACTGCCTCGACCGTCCGGAAGCGCGAGCGGTGGCGCGGCAGGCAGGACGCTACTTTGAGGTATTCCAGTTCACGCGCAGCAATCCGGTCTTGGTCGATGTCGGGGCGCATGTCGGCCTGTTCACGCTGGAAGCGCTGCGTCGCTATCCAGAGGGTCGGATCTATGCCTTCGAGCTGTCGCCGATAACCTATGCGCTCTATTTGCTGAACACTTTTGCCATGAGCGACAGGATCAAGCCACACAATCTGGGCCTGGCTGACCGCCACGCAGAGGTCACATTCAACTACTTCCCGCTGCTACCCTCCATGTCGAGCCTGGTTGTGCAGTCCGATGCAATCGCTGCCGTTGATTCCGCCGTCCAGATGCTTGGGATGCCCAAGTCTGACTTCTATCGCTATCGCTATCTACGGCTTCTGCCAAGACCGATGTTGCGCTGGCTCTTGGGCTTGTTCATCCGGCGCTATTTCCGAGCGGTCAAGCAGAGCGGACAGGTGACAACCTTATCTGCTCAGATCGAAAGCTGGGGAATCCAGCAGATTGACCTGCTCAAGGTTGATGTGGAAGGAGCCGAAGAGCAGGTCTTGGATGGGATCGCCGACCCTCACTGGGCGCTCATTCAGCGGGTGGCGCTTGAGATTCACGACATCGAAGGGCGGGTCGCTCGACTAGAACGCCAGCTTGAAGACAAGGATTTCACGATACTCGATCAACAGCACGAAGGTATCGGCCTGTCTGGCGAAGACATCGTCGTGCTGTTTGCGCAAAGACGATCACTGGCTTGAACGTCGCAAGTGAAGATTCCTGCGACATGCCAGGCAGCAGATCGGGCCCCTACGATGCCTAGGTTCCTTGAACCATTTGTTCTAAGCATGCTACACTGTTGCTGCGCACCTTGACATTGGAGCAACGATAGGACCCACTGTGTCACGCTTTACCTTTACGCCTGAAGAAACCTGTACCATCCTTGAGGAAGGGCCCACGCAGATCACTGCATTAACCAGCGGCCTCTCAGATGTCCAGGCGGCAGCGCGACCGGCACCAGAGGCGTGGTCCATCGTTGATGTCCTGGCGCATCTGCGATCCTGTGCGGATGTTTGGGGCAACTGCATCGATCAGATTCTGGCCGAAGAGCATCCGACGATCAAGGCCGTCAATCCGCGTAGTTGGATCAAGCAAACAGATTATCCCAGCTTGGGCTTCAGGGAGTCATTCACAGCCTTCTCAGCGCAACGCGCCAAGCTGGTCACCCTGCTCAGGTCGCTTTCTGACGAAGACTGGAAGCGGACGGCAACCGTTACGGGGGCGGGCAAAGCCCTGGAGCGAACACTGTTATTCTATGCACGCTGGTTGGCCGGGCATGAGCGCACACACTTCAGGCAAATCAAGAAAACTGGCGCTGCTGTGCGCGGCGACTAGCGAAGCGACGCTAATGATTCTAGGCATATTCGTTGGGAGCAGGCTATGGATGACCTTTCGCAAGTTGGTAATCGATATCAACTCCTAGACAAAATCGGTGAAGGCGGAATGGGCACCGTTTACCGGGCAAAGGACCTCCTCAGTCAGCAGATGGTCGCTTTGAAACAGGTACGTGTAGCCCCCTCCCAGTTGCAATTCTCTAGCGCCAAGGGTGGCACCGACACCGCGCTTGACCTCGCGCATGAATTCCGAACCCTGGCAGGCTTGCGCCATCCGCATATCGTGGCTGTGTTAGATTATGGGTTCGATGCCCGAAAACAGCCCTACTACACGATGCAGTTGATCCAAGATGCCAAACCGATCACTCGCTACGCTGCCGACCGACCCGATCATGAAAAGGTCGCTCTACTTGTTGATATGTTGCAAGCACTGGTCTATTTGCATCGACGGGGGGTGATACACCGTGACCTGAAGCCCGCTAACGTCCTGGTCAACCCGACCGAGGGGGTGAAAATACTGGACTTTGGCCTTGCCCTTCATGCCAGTACGATCCAATCATCCAGCGATGACGCTATGACGGGTACACTGCCTTACATGGCTCCCGAACTCTTGGCGGGGCTGCCAGCATCCGTCGCCTCAGATCTATACGCAGTCGGCATTATCGCTTATGAAGTATTCGCCGGACGTCATCCTTACGACATCAAGAACATCTCCAAGCAGCTTAACAGCCTAATGACCAGCAAGCCAGAGCTAGGCCGACTGCCGCCACAAGTCGCGCCGATTGTTGGGCGACTGTTGGATAGTGACCCTGAGGCGCGGTATGCCAGCGCCCATGCCACCATTTCGGCCTTGGCGGACGCGACCGATTTGCCACCGGGTCGGGAGTCTATCCAGGTGCGCGAAAGCTTCTTGCAGGCATCAACCTTTGTGGGACGGGTGGCAGAAATCGGCACACTGATCGACGCCTTCAAACGCAGCCTGGCTGGGGAAAGCAGCGTCTGGCTGGTAGGCGGAGAAAGTGGGGTCGGGAAAAGCCGCCTATTGGAGGAGCTTCGTACAATGACCTTAGTATACGGCGCTATCGTTTTACGAGGCCAGGGCGTCGAGGAAGGCGGACAACCCTATCAACTATGGCGGCAAGCCGCGAGGCGGCTGATTTTGCAGACGCAACTCAGTGAGCTGGAAAGCGGCATCTTAAAAGAACTGGTTCCAGATATTGATGCGCTAGTCGGCCAATCTGTAGCCGATGCCCCAACGGTTGAAGGAGACTTAGGTCAGCGCCGTCTGGTGGTCACCCTTGTAGAGTTGTTCAAGCGCCAAACCCAACCGATTGTCTTATTGCTTGAAGACTTGCAATGGGCCAGTGAAAGTCTGGCCCCAATCCGCCAGATACTCGCTGTGCTCGATCAGCTTCCCCATTTGCTGTTGGTTGGCACGTATCGCGATGATGAACGGCCCAAACTTCCCACAGAGCTGGGGGTTGTCAATGTATTGAAGCTGGGCCGTCTTAGTGAGTCGGATATTCGCCAACTAGCTCATTCAATGTTGGGAGAGGCTGGTCAACGCCCAGCGGTTGTGGATTTGCTGCGCCGAGAGACGGAAGGCAACGCCTTCTTTATGGTCGAGACGGTGCGTGTATTGGCCGAGGAAGCCGGAACGCTTGGGGCCATCGGAGAGCGCACGCTGCCGCAATCAGTGTTCGCAGGTGGCGTCCAGAGATTGGTGCAGCGCCGTCTACAAGAAGTCCCAGCCCATCACCAAGACTTGCTCAAGCGAGCAGCGATTGCTGGCCGCGCTCTCGATTTGACCGTTCTTGGACACTTTGCCTCTCAACAAGACCTGATCAAGTTCCTCGGTGCGAGCGATGATGCGCATGTTCTGGAGGCTGAAGGGGATGGTTGGCGATTCGCCCATGATAAACTCCGTGAACACCTTCTCGCCAACATGACGCCATCAGAGTCGCAGGCGCTCCATGCGGACGTTGCTCAGGCCATCGAAGCCGCCTATGCTGAAAACCCTGCTTATTATGAAATCTTACTGGATCATTGGGAGGCGGCGGGTGATCAGGAGCGTGCCCTGCCGTACATCTTGCTAGTTGCGGAAGACCTGATTGAGCTGCGGCCCAACTATGAACGCGCTCGTGCTTTGCTGGAGCGCGCCCTGGCATGGCTGCCAAAGGACGAAGCGCGCCGCGCCATCGTGCTCAATCTGCTGGCACGTTGTGACCTCCAGACGGGCGAGATGGATCAGGCTGCACAGCGGGCGCGTGAGGCGGGTGATCTTGCCACTCAGCTAAAGGATGAGAACTCCATACGAGAGAGCTTGCGGACACGGGCTGATGCGGCATGGGGCAAAGCAGACTACGAGCTTGCCAAAGCACTATATGAAGAGGCGCTGGTCGCATTTCGTGGAACGGACAATTTCCAGGGGTTGATAAATTGTTTGAATGGTTTGCATAAAGTCCATTGGATTCGCGGTGAGTACGAGCAATCCCGAGCATATGCGCAGCAAGCGATGAAAGCCTCTCAAGACCATGACTATGCCTTTGGCATTGCGATCAGTGTAGGGAACCTAGGCGTGGTCCCCGCCACAGAGGGCAATTATGTTGAAGCCCAAGGCTACTTTGAGCAATCACTGACAGCATACAAGGAGCTCGGGGATACACTCGGCCAAGCAATGGCATACAACAATCTGGCGCTCATTGCAGCTTATCTAGGCGATTTGGCCCAAGCACATGACTACTATAAGCAGGGCCTAAAGATCAGTCGGGATATTGGCGCGAAAGCGATAACTGCTTTGCTCCTCTACAATTTGTCTGAATTGGTATTGGAGCAAGGAGATTTACCAGCCGCCGAGGCATACTTGCGACAAAGTCTTGCTCTCAATCGGGAGATGGATAATGCGGCAGATGTAGCCCTATGTTTGCGGGGTATCGCACGTATCCAGATCGAACACGGTGACGCTCAGGCAGCCGACACCTTACGGGAAGCGCTGCGCATTAATATGACAACGGGGTCGGCCCCGACCACCTTAGAGGTTGTCGCTGAGTTCGCCCGCCTCTATGTCGAAACAAAGCAATATCAGCAGGCTGCCCAGTTAATCGGGTTGGTCGAAGCGCATCCAGCTACTCCGGCAAATGTCCACGAGAACCTGACCGCGCTGCACGCCAAACTGGCTACCGAGTCGCTCGAAACCGCCTTGAAAGAAGGGGCCGAACGCAACCTTGATGAGCTGGTCGCGACGTTACTCGCAGACGACCTCAAGGGAGACTGACCTCCGCGGTGACCAGGTGTTCGCGTTGCTGCATCAGGCAATCAAAGCGCCTCGCGTTGCCACTCGGGTATAGAAGTCAAGGTTTCAAGATACTGAAGATTGAGCAGCCAGATTGGCTGGCTCCCGACGTCAAGGGTAGCGTAGAGCCAGTTCACATCAAT
>JAADYZ010000137.1 GCA_010092775.1 Chloroflexota bacterium | reverse complement strand
TGATCGCCTTTGATGTCCTGGCGGGTCAGCCGCCCTATGAAAAGAGCAACCTTACCAGCCTGTTGGTTCAGGGTTTGAACCAGCCCATCGATACTCTGAGGCTTCCCGTCAACGATGCTTTGAAACTGGCGTTCGGCAAGCTGCTCAGCTTTGACCCGGCGCAGCGTTACAGTCATGCCGGGCAAGTGGTGGCTGATTTGCAGGCTGCGATTGGTCGACCGGTTGACGTTGAAGATGTTGCACAGCGGGAAAGCTATCTGGAGGCGGCGCGATTTGTCGGGCGTGAGCAGGAATTGGGCGATCTGCGCGCTGCGCTGCTGCAAGCCAAGGAGGGCAAAGGGAGTGGCTGGCTGATCACTGGTGAGAGTGGCGTCGGTAAATCGCGCATGATGGATGAACTGCGTACCAGTGCCCTGGTCGAAGGGATGCTAGCCGTGCGGGGCCAGCTTCAGCCCGAAGGCAACCAGCTTTACGACCTCTGGCGGGACGTGCTGCGCCATCTGGTGCTGCAAACCTACGTCACGCTGAACGAGGCCAGTACACTGCTGCCGCTCATCCCAGATATTGAACGATTGATAGGCTTTGAAGTGCCGAAGCCTGAGCGCCTGGAGCCAGAGGAAAATCAGCGCAGACTGTTTGAAGTGATCGAGCGCGTCTTCAGCCGCCAGCGCGCGCCCGTCCTGATTCTGTTGGAGGATTTGCAGTGGTTGGACGAAGGCATGACCCTCTTGCAGCGGATCGCCTCACGGTTGATCAATCTTCCGGTGGTGTTGGTCGCCAGCTATCGTGACGATGAACGGAGCGATCTGCCGGAGCATCTACCGGAGATGCGCGTGATCCGCCTGAAGCGCCACAGTCAGGCAGAGGTTGAAGAACTGAGCGTCTCCATCTTAGGCGAGGAGATCGGTCAGCGACCGGACATCGTTGATTGGCTGATGCGGGAGACAGAGGGCAATGTACTCTTTGTGATTGAGGTCCTGCGTGCCCTGGCCGAGCGATTCGGTCGGCTGGATCAGATCGGTGAGCAGCGCCTCCCCGCCCATATGATGACCGGGGGGATCAACCAACTGCTCAAGGAGCGCATCAACCAGATGCCGCGTTGGGCATTACAGCCGCTCATTCAGGCGGCGGTCTGCGGTCGGATGCTGGATTTGAGGCTGATGGCGGCTTTGGCGCCTGACCTCAATCTCGAGCGCTGGCTGAGCTTGTGCATGGATCACGCCATATTGACGGTCAAGGATGGTGACATCTGGGAGTTTGTTCACGACAAAATCCGCGAATACATTCTCTTTAGCCTGGGAGACGCGGATCGCCAGGCGCTGCATCTGGCGGCTGCGCGAGCGATCGAAACAAGCTATCGCGAGGACCCACACGCCAAATCGGTCGTTCTGGCCTACCATTATGAGCAGGCCGGCGAGCTGATGCGCGCCATTGAGTACTTGAGCATTGCCGCTGAGAACGCGCTGCACAACTACGCCAATCATGAGGCCATCGGCTATTTCGAGCGCAGTCTCAGCCTTGCTAAGCGCGTGCTCCGGCGGGACCGTCTAGCGGCCAACCCTTTGAACGAGGCATGGCATGCACGCATTGAGCGGCGTCTGGGTGATGCTTACCTTGAAGTGAGCGACTTCGAGCAAGCCCAAGCGGCCTTCGAGCGCGTCGTCGCGCACTATCAAGAGGTGCTAGCGGCTGATCTGACCGCAGAGATTCCGATGGATCAGTCCTACAGTACGGCCTATGCCTACGAGCGTCTGGTAGACATCTACTTGCGGGCAGGCCGATGGGATGCGGCTCAGGATGCAGTGGATCAATCGGCTGCCCTGTACTTGCGCATGTCGCGCTTGGAGGGTGAGTATACACGCCGCCTGGACGATTGGGTTCGTGCTGTGATGAGCCAGGGCTGGCTGCACTATTATCAGGGTGACTTCGCCGCCGCACGCGATGCCCTGGCCGAAAGAGTGGACTTTGGACGGCGGCGTCACCTGAACTATCTGGTGTCTGGCTTGGCCGGGGTGGGCTTCGCCCATCTGCGCTTGGGCAGCCACGAGGATGGCCAGCAGGCTCTCCGACGGGCACATCAGGCCGTTGAAGCAGCCGAACACGCCGACAAGGCCTCACAGTTTGTCGCCTACAGTCTGGCCGCCCTCGCCTATCTGCGTTCTAGCCATCCCAGCGAAGCCTATGACTACGCTCGTCAAGCGCTTGACCTTGGCAGTAGTTTGACGAAACCTGACATCTACCGGATGGAAGGATTGATGGGGCTGGCTGAAACCTTTTTGCTGCTGTGGGAAGAAGCCCTTAGCGACCAGGAACGACACCTCTACAAGCAGGGCAGCCGCGATGCCATTCAATTGGTGCACCGCTTTGCCCAACTCGTCCCGATAGCCCGCCCACGCGCCTGGGTGTTCCAGGGCTGCTACTATCGCCTCGGGCAGCGTGAGGATCGGGCCGAGCAAGCCCTTCAATTTGCATTGGAGGAAGCCGCTGCGCTGCACATGCCCTATGAGGAGGGCCTGGCAAGCTACGAACTCGCCATGCTAGCCCACACTGATGGCGAACAGCGCCGCAGGTACATCACGCAGGCCATCGAACGCTTCAAGCAGCTCGGCAACAACTACAATCTGGCTGTTGCCCGTGCCGCGTTGATTGAGTGAGGAAGACATTTTGATCTCAAAGCCGACAACCTTCGGGCTAACAGAATTCTGGAACTGGCTGACCGCACCTCAGGCTGACGTGACAGACATCGAGGAACGGCGCCGGGCCCAACTGTTCAGCAGCTTGATTGTCCTGACTGGGGTCACGGCGGTCATCAGCACTGCGACTACGATGATCACCAGCCAAACGGCAGAGCAAGCACTTGGTTTCGCTGCGATTATCCTGGCCTGGCTGATCCCACTGTACTTTGCCTACCGCCTGAGCCGTACCAAACATCATCGTACGGTAGCCATCGTGTTCATCGTCGTCGCAACCGTGGCCACACTGCTGACCAACATCATCAACCCAACTGGAGATGGCCCATTCTGGCTGGTCTTCCTGGTGGTGTTTGCTCTCTATACCTCGATCTTGTTCTCGATCAGCGCTGGGCTGATCTATGCCATTGGCGTATCGGCGCTGGTCGCACTGGTGTGGCTAACCGGTCTTTCTGGCTTCTCCGCCATCACCGGACTCAACCTGGCCCAGATCGTTCTCGGCTATTTGATTGTGGTGTTGAACATCTTGCTGACGGGGAAGGTGCGCGAAAGCGACCTCCGCCAGATTCGCGAGCACGCGCAGCGCCTCAAAACCAGTGAGGAGGACCTGCGCTTCATCACTGATACGGTCCCTGATCTGGTTATTCGTTGTGAGGTGGGTGAACACTTTCGCATTCGCTACGTGTCATCGGCGGTAGAGCAGCAGCTCGGCTTTGCGCCCGATGAAATGATTGGCAGGGCTTTTGGCGAGACTATCCATCAGGACGATCGTGCGGCGGTGCTTGCCACCCTGCGTCAGTTTGTCGTCCACCCAAGCGACTCGTCAATTAACGTCACCTATCGCCAATCTCACCGAGATGGCAGTTTCAAGTGGTCTGAAGCACGCGGCCAGATCAGCCGCAATCCACACGATCCAGACCACCCCGAATTCATCGCAGTCATCCGCGATGTGAGCCGACGCACCAGCCTGGAGAACCGGCTCAAGCGGCACAACGAACTACTCGAAACCCTGAATGAGCTTTCAGGCACCACGCTTGACGAACTCACGGCCAACCCCTTGTTAGGGACTGTCACACGCATTATCGGTGAAAGCCTGAATGCGACCAGCGCCTACATCAATCACAGCGACCCAGCGGGGATCACATCGACCGTGATTGCGGAGTACTTGAGCGCGGAGGCCTCTCCAGCAGAGCGTGTCTCGGACCTGGGGCAGCGCTACGAAATTGGCGACTTCTACGGCGATGGACACAATCGCTCGCCGGGGTCCTATCAAATCATCCAGTGGGATGACCCTCAGATATCTGATCACACCCGTCAGCATTTGGCCCAACATGGCGGAAAGACTTATCTGGATGTGCCACTCTTTGTCCAAGACCAGTTGATCGGCTCGATCGAGATTTGGGAAAGCCGTCAGAAGCGCAGTTTCACTCCCGATGAAATTGATCTGGTGCGAGCGATTGCCAGCCAAGTGGCCAACATCGTGCATCGTTCACGCTTGCAGACCAACGTTGGCCAGCGGGCGCATCAGATGGAAGCCCTGGCCAAAGTAGCTCAAGCGGTTAATGCGACCCTAGACCTGGACGAGGTATTGAACCTGACCCTGGCACAGCTTGAGTCAGTCATCCGCTATGACTCGGCGGCCATCCATTTGATCGAAGCAGATGGCGACCAAATCCGTTTGACGGCGGCGCGCGGCTTTGACGACAACGACAGTCTAGTCGGCACCATCATGCCGCTGGACGGTAGTAACCTGGCCGTGACGGCCCTGCACGAAGGGCGACCGGTGGTGGTGCCAGACGTACAGAAACACCCGAACTGGGGCCACAATATGGGCATTGAAGGCGCGAGCACCATCCGCAGTTGGATTGGTGCGCCCCTCATCACGACCGGGCGTCGGGTGGGGGTGCTAACGATCGACAGCCACACGCCCGGCTTCTTCACTGAGGAGGAAGCCACCATTGCTGGGGCCTTTGCCGAGCAAGTGGCGACTGCGCTGCGCAATGCGCGCTTGTATCAGGACAGCCTGGAGTATGCTAAGGCGGCTGAAGAAGCCAGCCAGGCGAAGAGCCTCTTCCTGGCCAATGTTAGCCATGAGCTGCGCACTCCACTGACCTCGGTGCTGGGCTTCACACAGATCACCAAGAAGCGTTTGGAGCAGCGCATCTTGCCCGCGATTGCAGCCAACTCCGACCAATCGACCCAGCGGGCGATCAACCAGGTACGACACTACACCGACATCATCATCAACGAGAGCCATCGACTGACCGCTTTGATCAACGATGTGCTCGACTTGGAGAAGATCGCAGCGGGTAAGCTCGTCTGGCAGATGGCCCCGCTGGACATCAATCAGGTTGTCTCGCAGAGTGTGGAGGCAACAGCGGGCTTGTTCGACAGCCAAGCGATTAGCCTGCGCACCAACCTGGCTGCTGATCTCCCCCCGCTCATCGGTGATTACAATCGCTTGATGCAAGTGATGGTGAATCTGATCTCGAACGCCGTCAAATTCACGGATGAAGGCAGCATCACAATCCGGACCCACCTGCGCGATGGGGTGATTGAAGTGCGCGTTATCGACACCGGGATCGGTATTTCGGCAGAGGATCATGAGGTGATTTTTGAGAAATTCCGCCAAGTTGGTGACTCCTTAATCGAAAAGCCTGCCGGAACTGGCCTCGGCCTGCCGATTACCAAGGAGATCATTGAGTATCATCAGGGGCGCATCTGGGTCGAGAGCAGTCTGGGCCAAGGCAGCACCTTTGTCTTTGAACTGCCCCTGACCGTTGAACAGCGTGAATCGTCAACCCTCCCAACTGCTAAAGAAAGCTAAGACTATGGAAGACAGCAAACGAATCCTGATCGTCGACGATGAAGACCATATCCGCTTGATGATCGAAAGCACGCTGGAAGATGCGAACGTGGACCCGGTGAACCTGCTAGAGGCGCGCGATGGTGACGAGGCCCTGAGCCTCATCCGTTCGCAGTCGCCTGATCTGGTGATCACCGATGTCTTGATGCCAGGCCTGGATGGCTTTTCGCTGGTGTCATTGGTGAAGAGCAATCCACTGACCTCACATATCCCCTGCATCATTCTGACGGTGCTGGACGATGCGCCGCAGGGCTATCGGGCAGGCGCGGATGTCTTCCTGAGCAAACCGATTGATCACGATGACTTACTCAATACCATTCTGAATCTGCTCTAGTTCATCTAGTCCGTTGGTCCTAGGTGGGAAAGCTGGGTTCAATCCAGCACGTCAACATCATAGAAGGTGCTTGTTCTGACTTATTGGGGAGAATGCGCTGACAGTGAAGAAGATCCTGATTGCTGATGATGAAGCCTATATTCGCCTGTTGATCGAAGATGCCCTCGAAGACTTCAGTGAAAAGGGCGTGACGATTCTAACGGCGCAAGATGGAGAAGCGGCTTTGAGAATCATCAAAGACGAGGAGCCAAGTCTGGTCTTCTTGGATGTGATGATGCCCAAGATGAACGGTTTTGACGTCTGCCAGATGGTCAAGAACGAGCTTGGCCTAGCGCATGTCCATATCATCCTGCTGACCGCTAAAGGCCAGCGCGACGACATTGAACGAGGCCAGGCCGTCGGTGCGGATGACTACATCACCAAGCCGTTTGACACCGACCGCCTGGTTGATCAAGTCGCTGCGGTATTGGGAAAAACAGAGGACACGACCCGACCTTGAGCCGCGCCCTCTAGATGGATCAATTCTGGCTGAACAGGTGGACGTCCTGCTGCGGGAAGGGAATGGACACTCCCTGTTCGTCAAACTGCAACTTGACTTGCTCGTGGACATCGAAGTGGACGCGCCAATAGTCCTCGATTTTGACGTAGGGGCGCACCGCAAAATTGACGCTGCTATCGGCCAGAGCCAGCACCGATACACTTGGCTTAGGGTCCTCTAGCACCAGCTCGTGATGATTGATGATCTCTTGCAAGATGCCTTTAGCCTTCAGCAGATCATCCGAATAGCCAATGCCAAAGACCATATCCAGGCGTACAAAGCCCTTCTTAGAGTAATTGACAATGTTACTGCTGGTGATCTGGCTGTTGGGCACGATGACCGTTTTGTTGTCTAGGGTCAGGATCATCGTACTGAAGATCTGAATCTCCTCGACCCAGCCGGTGGCCCCGGCCACCTCGACAAACTGCTTGGTGGTAAAGGGCTTGAAGAGCAAGATCAACACACCCGCCGCGAAATTGGCCAGCGACCCCTCCAAAGCCAACCCTAAGGCCAGGCCAGCAGCACCCAACACCGCCACAAATGACGCCGTCTGTATCCCTAGCTGGCCCAAGGCGGCCACCACAGCAAAAGCAAAGATCGCCCAATAGGTCAGGCTGGTCAGGAAACTGACCAGGGCTGCCTCTGTCTTGGTTCGTTCCAATGCCGCTTTGGCCAGGTTTGACAGCGTTCGGGCGGCAATGCGGCCCAGGATGAAAATCGCGACTGCACCGATCAAACGCAGTCCATAGGTTACGATGAAGGCTTGCAGCGTATCTAAGGCAGCACTCAATTCCATGACATCACCTCATTTCTGGTACTCCCGACGGACCTCCCATCTGAGTGTAATGGCTTAGGCCGATTGCGCAAGAATCAAAAAAACCGTCATGATGACGGTTTTCTGCGAGCGCCCCCACCAGGACTCGAACCTGGGCCTCAGCCTCCGGAGGGCCGCACTCTATCCACTGAGCTATGGGGGCAGCGTTCAGCGTATCGACCATTATAGCGAGTCGGTGCTGTGCAGTCCACCCCCATAACTTCAAGCATCGACCCGTTCGAGCCAGTCCATCGCTTCTTCGGGATCAACGAAGACCATCACGCGGACGCCTTGTTCGTCGAAGCTCCGCACAAACTCGTTCATATTGAGGCGGCCCTTGACACTTGAGGGAACAACCAACGCCCAATATTTCCAGCCTGCCGCGATCGCGTTGGGCAGCCAAACGGTGTTTGCCCATTCAGTTTCCTCTTCAGTGTGGGCATCAATGGCCCGATTGTCCGAGAGCCACTTGTTAGCTCCATGCGTTTCCAATAGGGCCACGCCGGTGTTGAGGGCGTTCATCAGGGCCTCACCACCGATGGTCGGGTGGTAGACGTGATGAACAATGCCCTTGTCGTGATGATAGTAGAGAGTGACAGCTTCACTATCAATAATGGTTTCGG
>JAADYZ010000136.1 GCA_010092775.1 Chloroflexota bacterium | reverse complement strand
TGAGGCCGAAGTCTACGAAGACTTTACGACGATCTACAAAGTGGCCGACGAGCCAGGTCGCGCCTGGTATGGCCACAATGAGGGCAAGCCCTTGGATCACCAGAATGAACCCAAACAGACTGGAGTCAAAGGGATTCTCTGCCAGCCGTGACAGTTCTTCACCGAAACCAGAGGCCACAGCCAGGGCACCCGCTACGAGTCCGGCAAGCAAGCTGAGGGGCAGCGTCAAGACTACAATCACGATTGTGTGAAGGATCAGCCGCCACAGCAATGTGAGTCTCTCTTGTTCACTGTTCCAGAAAACTGATGTGATCGTATCCAAAGCTAAAAACCTCCACTCAGCGCGAGCACAACCGCCTGGTAGGCGTTGACCAGCCCATAGCCAATGCTGTTGTTGGGGCGATCGCTTGCTCCACAGGGGTCTTCGACAATGATCGGTTCAGCCGTCTCATAGAGAATCTGCTCGGTGCGCTCGATATCACCAATAAGGTCTGGATTGGCCGACCACAAGAGTGCCACAACCCCCGACAGATGTGGGCTGGCCATCGACGTGCCTGAGAAAGCCGCATAACCACCGCCCGGTATCGACGAGATGACATCTTGACCCGGAGCAAGAATATCGGGTTTGGTTCGATTGCTACCGTCATGGGCGATTGGTCCGCGACTGCTGAAGGAGCTGACTCTGTCACCTAGCGCTATGGCCCCGACGCTCAGGGCGACATCCGCGTCGGCTGGTGCACCAATCGTACGGCACGACGGACCTTCATTGCCGCTCCCGAATACCGTCATTTGGCCAGCGTTACGCAAGTGATCAATAGCGATAGCCAGCGTTTCGGCATCGCAGCCTTCGAATTCAGGACATCCCCATGAGTTGTTGGTGAGATGGGCACCCCGTGTCGGGTCACCATCGGTGAAGGGGTCTCCCTCTAGCGGGAAGGGGGCAAACAAGAACTGCATGCAGTCCACGTAGTTTGCAGGATTGCCTCGGTTCCGGCCTAGATTGCGACAGGCAATCCAACGTGCCCCAGGCGCAACACCTACATTGGTTTGACCCAGGACCGTACCAGCGACGTGGGTGCCATGCCCGTTTTCATCGATGGGTTCAGGAGAGAATTCCCACGGATCGAACCAGGTGTAGTCATGGTTGTCAGCCGAGCCAGCATACTGAGCGCGGAGAGCAGGGTGGCTTGGATCGACGCCACTGTCGGCAATACCCACCACGATATTCTCTCCCGTTATGCCCAATTCTCCCCAGACCCGATCCGCTCCAATCCGCTCGATGCCCCAGGGGACATCGTTAGGGCTTGCCAAAAACAGCGCCGAGGAAGCTGAGGGTGTCTCTGCAAAGCTTGGCAAAGGGCGTGTGGGTACATTGTGCAAAATCCGATCGACATCGGAACGCAACGAGATTCGTAGGCGCATAAGAGGCCCTGCTTGGACGCGCATCGCGTTCACCAGATAGTACGGTGTGTAGTCTACTCCTCGCTGATCGAGCCAATCTCTAAGCTCGGCTTGTGAGGCATTGGATTGATCAACTAGATGTTCGTAAACAGCCATCCTTCGCTCGTCATACCCGTCCATATCAAGTGCGAATGAAGTGTCAGCTTGCTCCGCCATGACCACAACGAACAAATTGGGCTGCAAACCCGGCTGACCCAAGCCAAGATATGCTAGTAGAGCAGTGATGATGCCTAACGAGGCGGCGCTTACGCCAATAGCTGGATGGTTAAGATAATCTCGCCAATTGACAGCGACCAACGTAGCGATAGCCACTGCAGTGCTGACAACAAGCCCAATCAACAGTCCCCAAATCCAAGCAAAAGTCACTTCGTCGGGCATGAAAGCACCTTCCACACCGCTGCTCATGGACAATGGCAGGACGCTGGCCATGAACACTGTGAAGAACGCCGCGAGCCAGCCAAACCTATTGGATTGTTGGCGACCAAAGATTGCAAGACCAGTGGCAGCGAAGCCGCCACCTAGGATTGATGTGCCAATGAAAGTACCTTGTAGGCCGAAACCACGCAGGGCAAACACTCCTCCGAGGGTTGCGACAAATAGGAAACCGCCTAGCAGTGTTGCCCAGAACGGGTACTCGTTGGGGAACTGTGGATCGTAGTAGAATAATGATCCCAGGCTCAAGGCTGTAATGAGCGCTATGCTAGCCGCTTCTGCTACAGCGAAGATCAATTCTGGGAATGTCCCAGCGACGCCGACCACCAGCCAAACTGCGCCAATGATCGTCCCCGTGGCAACGCCAAGTAGGATTGCGTTGAGCGACAGGCGGGGGAGGCGATTTCTGAAGCCAGCCGCCAAGATGACTAATCCATAGATCAACAGAGCCAGGGGTTGGATCAGATCAGGGACATCGAAGTAGACGGTGAGGCGCTCTAGCGTGTTCAGCAAGGCACCGAGCCAGACGTAAGCACCGTGAATCGCAAGGGCGAGGGCCAATCCGCGCCACAAGGCAAACTGAGGTGGGCGTAACCGCCATGCCACAATGCCACAGAGAAAGGCGAGGGGCAGTGCATAGGCTGAAGCTGTTCCGAGGTAGAGCGGTATCGGGGTGCTGTGACCGGCAATGACCAACCAGAAGAACCCAAGAACCAAGGGGTATGCCAACGCAAGGGCGCTCACGATGGCCAGGACACATCCGTGCGGATTTGATGAGGGTTCAGGGTTCTGGAGAGCAGTCGTTTGTTCTGACTCCTTCAGTTCTTCCATGGTGTTTATCCCACTGCTGCGCTGAGAGCGTCTGCGAGGGTGCGTACCTCGATAGTGTTGATCACATCAGGTAGCGGCTCCTGACGACTGCGCGCGCTGCGTGGGACCAAAGCATGCTTGAAGCCCAACTTGGCCGCTTCGTTGAGGCGCGCAGGGAGCTGGCTAACAGCACGCAACTCGCCGCTCAAGCCAACCTCGCCCATCGCGACCAGGTCGGCAGCCAGCGGACGATCGAGCACGCTGGAAGCTACCGCTAGGGCAATTGATAAGTCGGCGGCGGGTTCATCGATGCGCAGGCCACCTATGACATTCACGAAGACGTCCTGCTCAAACAGTTTGATATTGGCCCGACGCGTCAGGACGGCTAAGAGCAGCAGCAAGCGATTGACATCGACTCCGTTGGCTGTTCGACGCGGATTGGTAAAGCTGGTGGGTGTGGCCAATCCTTGTACTTCTGCTAGCAGCGGGCGGGTACCTTCCATCGTCACGACGATAGACGACCCAGATGCATTAACAACACGATCCGCTAGGAAAGCCTCAGACGGGTTGGTGACCTCAGCCATGCCGTAACCCTGCATCTCAAAGACACCTACTTCAGAGGTCGCACCAAAACGATTCTTGACGCTGCGCAGCAATCGAAAAGCTTGGAAGGCGTCGCCTTCAAGATAAAGCACCGTATCCACAATGTGCTCCAGAACGCGCGGCCCGGCGATGCTTCCTTCCTTGGTGACGTGGCCAACTAGAAAAGTCGGGATGCCGTTGTTTTTGGCCAGTGATTGGAACTCCGTTGCACAAGCTTTGACCTGGCTGACATTGCCTGGCGCAGAGTCCAATCGATCATCGTAGGTCGTCTGTATAGAATCGACAATTAGCAGATCGGGCTGCACCGATTGGATGTGATCTAGGATGGTGCTCAAACTCGTCTCGGTAACCAGGAACAAGTCATCGCTGGCGATGTCGAGGCGCTCAGCCCGCATCTTGATCTGCCGGGCGGATTCCTCCCCGGAGACGTATAACACAGGCCCAACGGTGTTGGCAATCACGGCAGCAACTTGCAAAAGCAGCGTCGATTTGCCAATACCTGGTTCTCCACCAATCAGAATGATGCTGCCAGGTACGATCCCGCCGCCTAAAACCCGGGCGAATTCTTCAATGGGCACCGGGATGCGTTCCCAGGGGTCGCCACTAATCTCTGTCAGGCGCTGCGGCTCAGAGCGGTGGCCTATTAAGCGCTGCTGAACACGCTTGCTGTTACTCACTTCTGCAACTTGTTCGACATAGGAATTCCACTCACCACAATTGGGGCAGCGTCCAATGGGTTTGGGGGCATTACGTCCACATTCTTGGCACACATAGACAGTTCGATTTCTTGCCATTCTTTCCTCATTTGCCTATACTGATGGCGGAATTCTACCACGAGTTACCGAAAGAGAATTGATGTCTCTCTTCGACTGTGTGCCCAGCCACACATCTGCATCCTCTGACGTTCACACCAATCCATCGTTTAACGTTCTCACTTAAGGAGCTTTGTGCATGCGTCCCGTAACTACTTACACAGTGCTCTCAGCCGTGCCAGAGGAACTCAAACGGCTGCCAGAGCTCGCACACAACATTCATTGGTCGTGGGACCAAGAAGCGATTCAGCTCTTTTTCCGCATGGAACCCGACCTGTGGGAAGAAACTAACCACAATCCCGTCAAGATGCTGGGCCTCATTAGCCAGAGCAAGTTAGCCGCCCTGGCCGCAGATGATGGCTTTTTAGCGCACTTGGACCGTGTGAGCCAGAACTTTGACAACTACATGCAGGCGCACAATCGGACGACCTGGTATGCGCAAGAATTTGGCGAGTCTGAAGAGAAACCCGAAATCGCCTATTTCTCGTTTGAGTTTGGCCTGACCGAGTGCATTCCGAACTATTCGGGTGGTTTGGGTGTATTGGCGGGTGATCATCTCAAAGCTGCCAGCGACCTAGATGTTCCGCTTATGGGTGTGGGGCTGCTCTACCAGACTGGCTACTTCCGCCAATACCTCAACGTGGACGGCTGGCAGCAGGAGATGTACCCTGAGAATGACTTCTACAATATGCCTCTCACCTTGATCAAGGATGAAGATGGCAAGCCGATCAAGATTAGTGTTGAACTTCCAGGCCGCGATGTCTATGCGCAAATCTGGCGGATTGATGTCGGTCGGGTTGATCTTTATTTGCTCGATTGCAACATCTCTGAGAACAGCGACGAAGACAAACGCCTCACTGCACAGCTTTACGGTGGTGATCGCGAAATGCGTGTCAAGCAGGAAATCCTGCTGGGTATCGGGGGCTTGCGCGCCTTGATTGCGCTCGGTCTTGAACCGTCGGTCTGCCACATGAATGAAGGCCATGCTGCATTTATGGCTCTTGAACGCACGCGCATCTTGATGGAGCGCCGCGGGATTTCATTCGACGAGGCGGCTTCAATCTGCGCCGTCAGCAATGTCTTCACGACACATACACCTGTGCCAGCCGGTAACGACTTCTTCGCACCAGAACTGATGTATCAGTACTTTGGCGAGTATTGGGGGCGCTTGGGGCTGGAGCGAGACAATTTCATGTCGCTGGGGCGCTTTGATCCCAACAATATGGAAGAACATTTCTGCATGACCATCCTGGCGCTGCGCATGTCAACTTATTCTAATGGTGTGAGTCGCCTTCATGGCGAAGTAGCGCGTGACATGTGGAAAAACGTCTATTACAACGTTCCACTAAGCGAAGTGCCGATTGAGTCGATCACCAACGGTATCCACATTTACACCTGGATCTCCAAGGATATGTCGGATTTGTTCGACCGCTACCTCGGCCCGCGTTGGCGTGAAGACTCTCCTGATACGAGTGTCTGGGAACGGGCGCTTAACATCCCAGACGAAGAGCTATGGCGCACCCACGAGCGCCGTCGTGAGCGTCTGGTGGCCTTCTCTCGCCGCCACATGCACACCAAGTTGATCAATCGCGGCGCATCTCTCGCCGAACTGGAACGTGCTAAAGAGGTCTTGGACCCAGATGCACTGACGATTGGCTTTGCCCGTCGTTTCGCGACCTATAAGCGCGCGACTCTGCTCTTCCGTGATGAAGAACGCATCCTACGCATCTTGCGCAACGATGATCATCCCATCCAGTTTATCTTCGCAGGTAAGGCACATCCGCACGATGCCTATGGCAAGGAGTTCATCCGTCAGATCATCCACTTCAAGCAGCGCCATGATCTGAATAACCGGATCGTCTTCCTGGAAGACTACGATATGGTGGTCGCCCGCTACATGGTTCAAGGGGTTGACATCTGGCTGAACACTCCACGCCGCCCTAACGAAGCCAGTGGGACCAGTGGTATGAAGGCGGTCTTCAACGGCGCATTGAACCTGAGCATTATCGACGGCTGGTGGGCTGAAGGCTACCGTCCGCACGTCGGTTGGGCCATTGGTCGCGGCGAGGAATATCAGGACAAAGAGCTGCAGGACATGATCGAGTCCAATGCGATCTACGACTTGTTGGAGCAGGACATTGTTCAGACCTTCTACGATCGTGGCGCTGATGGCCTACCTCGCGAGTGGATTGGACGCCTGAAGGCTGCACTGCGTGAACTTGGTCCGGTATTCACGATGGATCGCGTGGTTCAAGACTACACACGCCGCTTCTATCATCCAGCTTTGCTGGCCTATCGCCGCTTTGCGGAAAAGGATCAGAAGCCTGGGTTGGACTTCTCGAAGTGGCTGACCAAGGTCAAGAAAGTCTGGCCGGAGGTTGAAGTCGGCCTCCTGGTCGACGCCAGCAACGGTGCCAGCTCAAACGGCAGCCGACAGGTCGGTGATCAGATGTCGGTAGAAGTGAGCGTCTATCTAGGTTCGCTGGAACCCTCTGATGTATCCGTACAGTTGTTCGAGGGCGGTATCGACTTTGAAGGTTTGATCCGCAACGGCCAGCCTCATGAGATGACCCTGGTCGGTGACGGTGAGAGCAAAGGCTGGTATACCTACAGCGTATCTTATGAGTGTCGCGAGACAGGTCACCATGGCTACACAGCCCGCGTGATCCCTAGCCATGACGATCTGGATCGTCCACTGCGTCTCAATCTGGTTACCTGGGCGCAGTAAGTCACCCGTACAATACAGTAGATCATCACAAGGTGCGTGAATCTAACGCACCTTGTGCGTTTTAAATCGCGAGAGAGAATTGCGGGTCAATGGGTCAAATTTTTAGTAAAAGTGAGTAGACCTCAAGGCAGCTATCTTGACTGAGATATGGGTATCCTGTACACTAACGCATAGCTTTAGGGTCAGAGCATACAGGGATCTATTAGGGGAGCCGTTTTGATGCCGGAAAGACGTCGTGTCACGTTGAAAGATGTTGCCGCCCAGGCTGGAGTCAGCTATCAGACGGTCTCTAAAGTGCTGCGTGGGCAAATCCGAGTGACACCAGAAGTGAAGGCGCGCATCGAACAGGCTGTTCAAGAGCTCGATTATCGGCCTAACGTCACCGCCCAAAATCTACGCACCCGTTCAACTCATCTCATTGGCTATCTTTGGCAGCCTGATCCGCCAGATGAACTGAATCCAGTGCTTGAGCAGTTTCTGCACAGCGTGGTGGAGACCGCTGAGGCCGAAGGCTACAACATTCTCCTATGCCCTGAACCTGAGGATGAAGAGGACATCTTGTCCGCTTATCAGCAGCTTGCACGGACAAGCCGCGTCGACGGATTCATTCTGTCCGATCTGGCTTATGAGGACCCTCGCATCGACCTCCTGCGTTTACTCAAGATACCCTTTGTTGCCTTCGGTCGGTCGGCAGAACATGTGACGTATCCCTTTGTCGATATTGATGGACGGGCCGGGCTGCGCCGCATGACGAACCATCTGATTGAACAAGGCCACCGCCGGATTGCGGTGTTGGGCTGGCCGGAGTCCTCGCGTGTGGGCACGGATCGTCTGAACGGTTATTGGGAGGCCATGGAACTCGCTAACCTGCCGATTGATGAAGCTTGGATCATCCAGCAAGACGGCGTTGATTTTGGCTATGAGGCGGCTTCAGAACTGCTTGAGCTGTCTGTTGATCGCCGCCCCACCGCGATTGTCACCCTCTTCGATCTGTTGGCTTTCGGTGCCATGCGGGCTGTACAAGACTATGGGCTGGTTGTCGGACGCGATGTGGCGATTACTGGCTTCGGCAACATGCCGATCAATCACTACATTACGCCTGGGATCACGTCGTTGAAGCAGCCTGTGCGTGAAGTTGGCCATGCGCTAACGACCATGTTGATCGCCCTGCTCAACGGTCAAGAACTGGACAACCCGCAAATCCTCATTGAGCCGGAGTTGGTCATCCGCGAATCGAGCCAGAGTCATTGGGTGCGCTAGGAGATAGCGCATCGGTTGACTGGCTCTAGCGGCTGTGTTAGCATGAACGGCAATCCTGATCCCTACGCCAGAAGAGTCCGATTGATATGGTATCTAAGCGTTGGCAGATTGCTCCGCAGGCGCCTCTTGAGTATGTTGAACAACTGCGCCATCACGACATCCATCCTGTTTTAGCCCACATCCTCTATCAACGTGGCTACCAATCCTTGCAAGAAGTGGAGACTTTTCTGGGGCACTATGATCAGGATGACAATCCATTTCGCTTAAAAGGGATGCTGGAGGCGGTTTTCCGGCTGCGTTTAGCGATCCGTAATGGAGAACAGATTGCCGTTTACGGCGACTTTGACGTAGATGGCGTGACATCAACTGTCCTGCTTTGTGAGGTGCTCAGCGAGCTAGGTGCTAAGGTACAACCTTACATCCCCAACCGCATTGATGAGGGCTATGGCCTGCACCTGGAGGCACTCAAGTCATTGGCTGAGGCCGGTGTGAGTGTCGTCATCACCGTAGATTGCGGCATTCGATCTGTGCAAGAGGTCGAAGCGGCGCGCGAATTGGGCCTGGACGTGATCATCACCGATCACCACAGCGTAGCCCCGGTCTTACCACCGGCTGTTGCGGTGATTAATCCGAAGCAGTCTGATTGCAGATACCCGGAAAAGATGCTGGCTGGGGTTGGAATCGCCTACAAGTTGGCCCAAGCGCTCTATATGGAGGCGCAACGACGCGGCTATCGTCCTCAGCGTGATTGGCACCCCGATGAATGGCTTGATCTCGTGGCAATCGGTACAGTGGCCGACGTTGCGCCGCTGAGGGGCGAGAACCGCGAATTAGTCCGGCGCGGGCTGCGCCGTCTCAATCAAACCGATCGTGTGGGACTACAGGCCCTTTACAGCGTAATCGACATCAAGCCCGGCTCTGTTCTGCCGACGACCATTGGTTTTGCGATTGGCCCGCGCATCAATGCGGCTGGCCGCCTTCGTTCCGCTATGTTGGCCTATCATCTCCTTACTGCGGTTGACTACCGCAAGGCCATGCAGATTGCCCAAGACCTTGAGTCGATCAATCATGATCGCCGCGAGATGACGTTCAACATGACGGCCTGGGCCGAACAACAACTGGCGGATCAGGTGGACGAAATGCCGCTGCTCTTTATCGCAGACAGCGGATTCGAACAGGGTATCGTCGGGTTAATCGCCAGCCGCCTGACCGATCGCTACTATCGACCTACGGTGGTGATTGAACTGGGTGAAGAGGAAAGTCATGGCTCCTGTCGTAGCATTCCAGAGTTTCACATCACCCATGCCCTGCAAGACTGTGACGATCTCTTAGAGCAGTACGGTGGCCATTCAGTGGCAGCGGGCTTTACCATCCGTAATGAGAACATCCCGGCGCTGAAACAACGCCTGATGGACCTGGCCGCTAACGGTCTGGCTGAGCAACAACCCGAAGCGACACTGGTGATTGACACCCAGCTTGAACTCTGTGATGCGACCCCGCATCTCGTCAGTGCATTGGGCGATTTAGAGCCGACTGGGGCGGGAAATCCGGTGCCGCTGTTTGTCTCGCGCAATGTCAAAATCGAGTCCAAAGAAACCGTAGGTGCCGAGGATCGGCATCTCAAACTGCATTTGTCCGATGGAAACGGGACAGCGGTTCAGGCGATTGCATTTCGGCGTGGGGCTGAGTATCATCACCTGCCCGACGCGCTTGACATCGTCTACCAACTGACCTTCGATGAGTGGCGCGGACGGCGTCGACTGCAATTAAACATCAAAGACATGCGTCCGGCAGGCAGCCAATGAGTGAGACAACAGAGCGCAGGACCCTCGTCACCGGTGGGGCCGGTTTTATCGGCAGCCATCTGGTTGATGCGCTACTTACTCGCGGTGAACAGGTGATCTGCCTGGATAATTTTGACGATTACTACAGTCCGGAACGCAAACGGCGCAATGCTGCTCACCATGCCCAGCACGATCGCTATGTGTTGGTTGAGGGCGATATTCGTGATCGCGCCACCATTGATGCGATCTTCGAAGAGTATCAGCCGCAGCGCGTAGCCCACCTCGCGGCGATGGCTGGTGTGCGCGCTTCGATTGAGCGGGCACCGCTCTACACTGAGGTCAATGTCAATGGGACGATCAATGTGTTCGAGGCGGCTCGCCAACATGAGGTGGAAAATCTCGTGCTAGCCTCGACGTCTTCAGTGTATGGTCGTACAGAACAGACGCCCTTCTTAGAAGACCAATCGACCGATGGCGCCTTAGCCCCCTATCCGGCGACGAAGAAAGCTTGCGAGGTGATGGCTCACGCCTATCACAACATGTTTGGAATGAACATCACTGCGCTGCGGTTCTTCACCGTGTATGGTCCGCGTGTGCGCTCGGATATGATGGCCTACATCGTGATGGATCGAATTCTGCGCGGCGAGACCATTCGCTTATTCAATGGTGGGGAGATGCATCGCGACTGGACCTTTGTTGCGGACATCACAAATGGTGTCGTGGCAGCGCTGGATAAACCGCTCGGCTTTGAGATTATGAACATTGGGCGAGGGCAACCAGTTCGCTTGGGCGATTTCGTTGAGATCATTGAAGAGCTGGTCGGCAAGAACGCCGTTATTGATGAGGTGCCCGCACCAGCCAGTGAACCCCCCATTACCTATGCTAATGTAGACAAAGCCCGGCGACTACTCGGCTATGAACCACAGGTCTCTATCCAAGATGGATTACTAGAGACCTGGAACTGGTTCAAGGATGAGATCGCTGCGCCTTAAGTTGTGATGCATTTGAAAAACTACACTAAACCTATCCTACTCGCGGTTGCACTTGTGCTGGTCGCCTGGGGGTTGCCCCCCCTTGAAGACGCCAATGCTCAAGATGACCGCATCTTCAACTCACGTTTCGGTCTAGTCGATGCTTATGAGAACGCCCCGGTAGCCTTCCAATCCGGCGCGGGCTGGGAGGCTTTCGAACTGCGCTGGGACTTGCTGCAACCTAGCAGCGCCAGCGAATGGAACGCTGAGGCCATCCCTGAAGAGCGCTTCAGCAATGCGCGCAATGCCAATCGGGAGATGGTCGGCATATTGGTGGGGACCCCTGCTTGGGCGACGGGTGGCCCCGCCGGTAGCGGTGTGCCGAGCGGACTCTTCCAACCCCCGTCTGATAGCAGCAATGTGTGGGCATCCTTTGTTCGCCAGGCTGTGAACTACTACACGGCGCGCGGCGTGAATCGTTGGGTGATCTGGAATGAGCCAGACACCGCGACCTGGTCTGGCAGCATTGAAGAATACTATCAGCTTGTCAAGACGGCCTATATCGTGGCGAAAGAAGCGAACCCGAATGCTCTGATTCACCTGGGCGGTATCACCTCGCGTGATCCAGGCTGGTTTAATCAGTTGGCGATTGTGGCGGCAGGCGATCCGACCGCAGCGCCCAATGACTTCTATTTTGATGTGGCCTCGCTGCATGTCTACTATGATGCAGAACGCATCCATGATCTAACAGCCAATACCTATTTCGCCATGTCGCAGCAGGGGATTCCGCTTAAGCCGGTATGGGTCAACGAGATGAACGCTCGCCCTGCTGTCGATCCCCTAGCTTATCCCGGCCCAACTGACTTCAATAGCAACCCGAACATCACGATGGCACTGCAGGCCTCTTTTGTGGTTCAGGCCTACGCGCTGGGATTCTCTGCTGGTGCCGATCGATTGGCAGTTTACCGGCTGGTGGATGATTTCACGCTGGATGATCAGGAAGCTTTTGGCCTGGTGCGCGAAGATGTACGACCCGGCCCGCCTACACCGCCTATCAGATTGCCGCGCGCGAATTGGCAGGCTGGCGATTTGCGCGCCGCGTCGATGAGCAAACTAACCCACTGATCGAGTATGTGCGTTTTACCTTCCCAACCAAAGTCACCCATGTGGCCTGGGCACGCACCGCCGAGACCGCCACCTTGCTGATCCCGGCTCGCACCAGCCAGGCAACGCTCATCCGTTTGGACGATACACGTATTGTGGTGGAGCCAGAAAACGGGACCTACCGACTGGTGGTAGGTGGTGCGGAGTGCAATGATCCGGCGTTTGGCTGCCTCATTGGCGGCGAACCCTGGCTGTTGGTCGAAGAAGGCGTGGACGACCCACTCAATCAGCCCGCCCCTGATGTGACCGTTGAATCGGGTGGGACCCTGCCAACCCCCGACCCGGCCCAGGTTCTGCC